>JAGYNT010000039.1 GCA_018399615.1 Acholeplasmataceae bacterium | reverse complement strand
AGTGTTCGACTGTTCGAGCCCGATTTCCCGGATGTTGCTGATCTGGTTGCTGTAGACGAGCGTGAACACGGCGATGACGAGCATCTGCATCAATAAAACAAAGATCAGTTTCTTGGGGGTCGCCAGCAGATTTCTGAGGGCGAAACGACAAAGTGTCAGAAAAGGCATGCGCTTCTTCTTCGGTTCCGAAGGCATCTTCACTTCTTCATAACGCTTGATTCGTTTATCTTCCGTAACTTCTCCGTCGTGCATCTTGATCTTTCTCGTCGCGTATTCTTCGACTTGCGAGTAGTCGTGTGTCACGACGACGATGAGTTTGTTCTTGCTGATGTCATGCAAAAGTTTCATGACCTGCTTGGCCGATTCGCTGTCGAGATTTCCGGTCGGTTCATCGGCGACGATGACCGGACAATCCTTGGCGAGTGCGCGGGCGATGACCGCCCTTTGTTTCTGACCGCCGGAAAGTCGTGATGCCTTATGATTCTTGTGGCTGATAAGGCCGACCTGTTCGATCAGTTCGAGCGCCCGTTTTTTTCTTTCGTGTTTCGGATATCCCTGAACTTCGAGTGCCAATAGCACGTTTTGCAAAACCGTGTAGGAATCGATGATGTTGTAGTTCTGAAAGACGAACCCCACGTATGCACTTCGATACTTTTCCCAGTCGGCGATGGTATAGTGCGATGTCTCCTCACCGAAAAGATAGAACTCACCGTCCTCGTAACCGTCAAGTCCGCTGATGACATTCAAAAGTGTCGACTTCCCGGACCCCGATTCGCCCGTCACGGCAACGAATTCGCCGAGATCGAATGTGAGGTTGATCTTTTTCATCCCGACCGATACGTTGTCCTGCGACTTGTAATATTTCGATACGTTATCCAAACGAATCATACTCATATGTCCTTGTCTCCTTCGATTAAGGGTATAAGTTCATCGACGCGATCGACGATCGCGTCGGCACCTTCTTTGATCAGAACCTCACGTGAACGAAATCCCCACGTCACACCGATGTTACGGATACCCGCACGTTTCGCCGTCTGGATATCGATATCGGAATCACCGATAAAAAGCACGTCATCCGCGCCCAGATCGAGTTCGGCCAATGCCTTGTAAACCATATCGGGGGCGGGTTTGTGTGCGATCTCGGACGTTGCTCCGACGGAAACGTCGAACAGGCCCATGAACATCCGTTCATTGAGTTCTTTGACAAGATATTCGTGCTTGTTCGAGACGACAGCAAGCTTATACTTTTTACTTTTCAGCGTCTTCAGAAGTTCGATGACGCCATCATAGGGTCTGGTCTTGTTCGCGCTGTTTTTGTCATAATGACTTTGAAACAGGTCGTAGACCCGTTCGATATCCTTTTTTGTCGCGTATTCGGGAACTGATCGCTCGATCGATTTCATCGCGGCACTTCCAACGGCCATTTTCATCTCTTCCGTGGTTCGCTCGGGAAAACCGGCTTGCGAAAGCGCGTGATTCATGCTATCTCTGATATCCTCGATCGTATCGAGGATCGTACCGTCCATGTCGAATATGACGCCTTGATTCATGTGAGAACCTCTTTTCCTAATGTCACATACATTATACCACGTAACGAAACCGGAAGTTCGTAAAAACACAGTGAGTTATTCATGCACACGATCATGGTAAATTGTCGGATTCCCTTTACAAAAGCGACAACTTGATGTATGATATATGTGCTGGGGATGTTCTGGATTCGTCAGGGCACGGCGTCAAGTATAAGCATGTCTTGGTTGCTCAAGTAAAAAAGCTGAGGTTATAATAACCGGAAACCAAACTTATTCATACGCTGCCTAAGAAAAGGTGCGTGCCAAATTTGAATTTACTTACGGTTCTTATGCGGCCCAACTTCAGTAAGTTATATTTATTGTCTTTCCTAGAACAATAAACGAACCCTATAGGATAGTGATGCGGACTTTTTGTCCATTTCGTACGCATTAACGAAACCATAAGTGGAATAAGCATGTAGAAAGTACTTGATCAAATGTCTTGCACAGGGGTTCAATTCCCCTCATCTCCACCAAATGTCACAAGTAAAACGGCTTATTCGAGCCGTTTTTTCTTTATCATCATTTCGATTGATAATCTTTCGTTTCAAAGAACGATTAATCCGATCGACGACTTGTTTGGATTCTCGTTCAAAAGCAACATCGAATCCCGGGCAAGATATGGAACACAACTTTTTTTCGTGTGCTACGATATAAATGACGAGAAATCCTGATCCCATTTTTTTCGTATGGAATTCAATAAACCCCCTGATCAATCACTGTTGTTGTATTCGTCTCATGATCGATGGGCTTTTTTCTTTGTCAAAATCCATGGTTTGAGCATACAGGATGAGTCGTGTATCCGCTTGTAGTGCGGTACGAGCTCACAAACCAAAAAAGATAGCCCATGTCATTTCCGTTTCTCGATCGACATGCGTGATTCTCAATTGTTTCTTTGCAGACTCTTGAGCTTATGCTTTTAATCATCCCTACTCGATTTCTCTTTGTCATATGAGATATTTTCTGCGAATCCTGTGCTTACAGAGATCAATCGCTCATTCACATCGACCTCTTTATCCGAAGAATTCTTCACCTGATCGGGGGTTTCGATATGACGGTTGGACGTTCAAACATGCACAACACTCGACTTACTTCAAACGCTTGAACAGTTTTGCGAGTTCTCCGCCGAACAAAGGGATCAAACCGAGTGATACCGCCAGAAAGAATTGATCTGGTGAAAGGTCGACGTTCGTCTGAAAGACGTTGTTGATTCCCGGAACGAAAACAACGACGACAAGCAAAACAAAACCGGTCAGAACCGCATAGTTGACATACTTGTTCGCAAACGGATTCATTTTGAAGACCGACTTCGTCTCACTTCGGGCTGAAAACGTCCGCAAAAGTTCTCCCGTGATGATCGTGATGAATGCAAGCGTCTCCCCGAGCATGTCGTGTCCCGTGATGAGATAGGTTCCGATATAGTAACTGATCAGAACCGCAGTTGCCAGAAAAGCACTCTGAAACGCGATCGTGATTCCCATGAAACGATCGACGATCGTCGCGTCCGGGTCATTGGGCGGTTGACTCATGACATCCGTTTCCCGGGGTTCGAGTCCCAAAGCAAACGCAGGAAGACTGTCCGTCACCAGATTGATCCACAGGATCTGAATGGCGAGCAACGGACTTCCCCAGCCAAGGAGCATCGCGACGAAAATGAGCATGACCTCACCGACATTGCAGGATACGAGATACCCGACGAACTTTCGAATGTTCGCATAGATGACCCGACCTTCTTCAACCGCTTCGACGATGGTCGTGAAATTGTCATCCATCAGGATCATGTCCGATGCTTCCTTGGCGACATCCGTTCCGGTAATACCCATCGCGACACCGATGCTCGCCTGTTTGAGTGCCGGAGCATCGTTTACGCCATCACCGGTCATCGATGTGATTTCCCCATTGTCCTGGAAAGCTTTGACAAGTCGAACCTTATGCGTGGGCGATACGCGAGCGAAAATCGAAGTATGTTTGACGGCGGCGCGAAGTTCGTCATCGCTCATCATGTCGAGGTCCGTTCCGCTCAATGCATGTGTTCCCTCACCTTGGATTCCCAGAGACTTCCCGATGGCAAAAGCCGTAAGCTTATGGTCACCCGTGATCATCACGACGCGAATACCGGCTTTATGACAGAGTGCGATCGCCGGTCTCACTTCCTCGCGCGGAGGATCGATGATTCCGACCAGACCGACAAAGACCATGTCCTTCTCTTCATCCGTAATACGTTCATACGTTGTCACAGGCTTGATCGCGAACGCGAGCACGCGCAGCGCCTGGGATGCGAGCATGTCGTTTTCGGCTTCAACCCGTTTGATGAACGCTTCGTCGATTGGCTTCTTTTCACCCTTGAAAAGGTAGTGTGTCGATATGGAGAGAACTTGACCGATCGCACCTTTCGTGAGCAACGTTAGTCCATCTTCGAATTCGTGGAGGGTACTCATGGATTTACGCACGGAATCGAACGGGTATTCGTCTATTCTCGGATGCTCTTTTCGGTAGGTCTTGTGATCGATTCCGTTCTTTTCGGCAAGAGCGACCAAAGCGAGTTCGGTCGGATCGCCGATCAACTGATCATTGCCGATCAAAGAATCGTTACAGAGAGCTCCGACTCGGGCGATCCAGTCGACGTTGTCGTTGATCACATCGATTTTACCATTGAAATCGTATCCGTTGCCGGAGACAAAAATCGTGTTCTCGAGATCGTGGATCTTCGTCACGACCATCTTGTTTTGCGTGAGGGTTCCCGTCTTGTCCGTGGCAATCACGGTGACGCTCCCCAGAGTCTCCACAGCGGACAAAGCTTTGACAATCGCCTTTTTGTTCGCCATTTTTCGCATGCCGAGTGCGAGCACGACGGTAATCACAGTCGGGAGTCCTTCCGGGATTGCCGCGACCGCGAGACTTACGCTTACCATGAATAGGTCCAGCGGATCGAATCGGTAGAGCAATCCGACGACAAAAATGAGTCCGACGACGATAATCGATGCGATCCCGAGCATTTTCCCCAATCGATCAATTTTCACCTGAAGTGGGGTCATGTGTTCTTCAACTGTGTTCAACATCGTCTGGATCTTGCCGATTTCCGTCTTCATGCCGACGGCACAGACGACACCGAGTCCTCTGCCATAGGTCACGATGGTCGAAGCATAAGCCATGTTCACGCGATCACCGATCGCGGTCGTTTCTCCAAGCACCTGATCGGAGTCTTTCAATACGGCTTCGGATTCGCCGGTCAGAGTCGACTCATCGATCTTCATGTTGATCGTCTCGACCAACCGGAGATCGGCAGGTACGTAGTCACCGGCTTCCAAAACGACGAGATCGCCCACGACGAGTTCCCGGATGTCTACGGACTTCAATATTTTGTTTCGCCAGACCTTGGCATGTGGCGTGCTCATCGATTTCAAGGCTTCGACCGCACGATTCGCCTTTCTTGCCTGAACGACGCTGAGCGTCGTATTCAGGATGACGATCATGAAAATGAACAAGCCATCCGTGACGTGTCCGCTCGCAACAATACTGATGATTGCCGCGATGATCAGAAGAAGGTTCAAGAACTGCCTCAACTCGTCGATGATCATGACGAGTATCGACTTTCCTTTGACCGTCTGAAGTTCGTTTTTCCCATGCTTTTCAAGACTTTCCCGTACTTCCTCGTCGTTCAACCCCATAATATCGGAATCGTTTCTCGTAAAAAACGTTTCTTTCGGTTTCGCATGTGCTGCCATAATGAATCACTCCTCGGATCATGATAAACGCATACGTCCATTTTATCATATCTGATCCGTTGAAGTCACAATTTTCTTCAATCCCATGCACCAAACTATTGAATCCTCATGAAAATATGATATACTGTTTTTAGGCACTCGTATTGGGCTATGGCCAAGCGGTTAAGGCATCGGACTCTGACTCCGAGATCGAGAGTTCGAATCTCTCTAGCCCTGCCACTGAAAAAAACGTGATTATTCACGTTTTTTTAATGTTTTGGGACTCCCATAATGCCGTCATATCATGGAGATCCGAGCAACTCGGAATCAGCTCTTTCTATTATAACGATCAAAGGTTTTCACTTTCATCGTGCCGTTTTCGTGTATGCGAATGACTATGGAGAGATCCTTTGAAAAGAGCCGTGACGCTCTCATTGCATCATGACTCGTTTTACAGTGTGAAGAAACGTGAGTGATCGGTGTGGATCCAAGAGGGATCGTTTGCCATGCATGATTGAACTCGGATGATCCTTACGATTTGATCGATCAAAGTCAAGGCGTTTTGGTTTTGAATGTCAACAGTTTTTCTACGGCATGATCAAGGGCTTCATAGTCGATTTCATCGATTTTCCCCTGGTCGCATGCCCTGGCAAGTTTAGGATCGAGCGGCAGACGTGCAAGAACATCGATGCCTAGTCTTTCGGCGGTCTTCTTCACCTGAGATTTTCCGAACACCTCATATCGATTCCCGCACGTCGGACATTCGAAATACGCCATGTTTTCGATCAGTCCGATAATCGGGACGTTCATTCGATTGGCCATGTTGATGGCCTTTTCAACGATCATCTGAACGAGGTCCTGAGGTGATGTGCAGATGATGATGCCATCGATTCTCAAAGTTTGGAAAAGCGTGATCGCGATATCCCCCGTTCCCGGTGGAAAATCGATGAACAGATGGTCGATATCCTTCCAAATCACATCGGTGAAAAATCGCTTGGATACGTTCGAAAGCAACGGACCTCGCCATAAAACGGGATCCGTCTCATGATCGAGCATCGAATTGATCGACATGACTTCGACGCCATGACGACTTTTAACCGGATTCCATCCCGATTCACTTCCGGTCGCACGATCGGTGATCCCGAACATCCGGGGAATCGATGGTCCTGTAATATCGGCATCGATGATGCCTGTCCTATATCCTTTTTTTTGCATGGCACTCGCAAGAAGCGAGGTCATGATCGATTTTCCCACGCCACCCTTTCCACTGATGACGCCGTATATGTGCTCGATTCTGCTGAATCGATTCGGTTCGACTTTCTCCAACACTTTTTGTTTCTTGGTTCCGTTTGCCTGCAGCGTTTTTTTATTTCCTTCCATGAAGTGCACCTGATTTCTATTGGATTGTCATGCGATTTGAGTCCATTGAAACGACCTGTCCCGGGTAAAACCTATCGATCGAATTGCCCATCAGCTTCTTGAAACGAGGATAGGTGTCCCCCGTGCAATGACCGGTGAAATACATCGTTTTTCCATCATCGAGTCGAAAAGCGATCGCTTCGATCGTCGAAAGCTCAGGCTTGAAGGCAACAAACCGACTCATCATGTGAAACCCGCCGAAAACAGCCGATAGGGGCTTGTTTCGAAGGTGCTTTCTTGCCGTATCGACGATATTGACGATTCCCCGGTGCGCACACCCGGCGAACAGGACGCTTATTCCGTCTTCCGTTATGAGGAGATTCTGTTCATGCAGGAACGAATCCGGGACATACGCGTTCTCTTTGCGTTCGAAAAGTGAACGATTGGGTGATGGAACGAGATCATTGGAGACCAGCTCCTGAAATACCTTCAGCTCACTGTCGATCACGAGATCATGATCGAGTAATCGGATCCGTTCGTTCTCCAAAGCGGTCAAGTCGAGTCCGATGTAAGCCATGCCTTCGTTCCTGAGCGAATAGAACGCACCCTTCGCCCTTCTGTTGATATAGACGGTTGCGTGATCGTTGACCTCGAAGAACCGCTTGAGTCCACCGCCATGATCATAATGACCGTGGGAAATGATGACCGTGTCGACCAAAGACAGATCGAGACCGAGACGACGCGCATTACGGAGAAACAGATCGGTCTGTCCAAGATCGAAGAGAATCCTGTGATTCCCGGTCTCGATGTGGAAACTGAGTCCGTGCTCCACCTCGAAACGATCATCGATCGATCTGTCATCGACGAGACAGACAATTTTCATGTCAACGACGACTCCTCAGCCTGATCTCGGTGTTTCAGACAATGGATTTCCGTCTTCGGGTGGTCACACAGACGATACGTGCCGCCTTTTACACAGATGCTCTTTTCTTTCAGAAGTGCTTCCGCGATCTTGTATCGTGCTCTTTCATAGATCGCCTGAACGGTCGTTCGTGCGACTTTCATCATGTGCGCACACTCTTGCTGCGTCAGATTCTCATAGTCGATCAGACGAATCGTCTCGAACTCGTCCACCGTGACTTCGATCCATGAATCGCTTTTCGATCGTGAGAGCAGGTATCGTTTTTGATCGCTGCACACCGTACGCGGTTTCTCTTTTCTGGCCACGTGTTTTTCACCATCCTCTCATTACCATGATAGCACGTATATGACATATGTCAAGAATATCAGAAAAAATTCCCGTGCGCCTTGGCACGGGAATGATTTTGACAGCGGAAATCGTGTTTCTTTATTCGCGATCGGTCCCGTCTTCCTTTTCCGGGTATTCCCAGAAATCCCTGGAATCGATCAGAAAGCGAATCGCTTCAACGCGCTCATAATCGTCATTCATATCGTGTGACGTAACCGCTTCACCGGAAATCACATAGAGATAGTCTCCGACGTAGACAGCCCGTTCGATGCTGAAATCATAGGCATATCGATTGTATTGGGCATACGTATCGTCATGACTGAAGAAGAAATCGATGTGCGAGATCTCTGCGCCAATCGTAATCGGCGTTTCACTTTCGACGTTGACTTCGAAGACGAGATAGTCGTTGCTGTAGACATAGTTGGTCGTGCTGTAGTGATTTCTCCAGATCGAGAATCCGAGGATTCCTCTCTGTTCACCGATGAGGATCGCCTTGTGGTTATGGAGCGCTTCGCTGTAACTCCATCCGTTTTCACCGTTCAAAAGAACGAGTGACTCTCCGACTTCAACCGGATCGTCAAGGTCACGGATGTCATAGAGTGAAAGTTTCAACCCGTCGATCTGGGTTCCTTCGGCTTCATAACCGATCCCGACCAGGTAATCATCGAGCCATGGATGCTGATACGTGCTGAATCCCGTGACCTCAAGGCCGGCTCGAATGTAGGGATCGGTCGGATCGGTAAGATCGATCGTGTAAAGCGGGTCGATCTGCTCATAGGTCACGACAGTCGCGAGTGTCTTGTTGAAACGAACGGAACGTACCGTTTCCCGCGGCTTGCCGATGCCTTCATCGAGCAGGCCGATCTGTGTCAGTTGTCGCTTCTCATCGATCGTTTCCCGTTCGAAGACATAGAGTCTGTTCTTGACGCTATCGCCCCAACCTTCGGTTGTCACGATTCTGAAGGTGCCGTCATACTCATCCATCGCGAACTGGTTGATCACGTAACCCTGATAGTATCCGGCGCCACCGTATGTGACCGAACCATCTGAACCGATCACATAGGAAATGATCTGTCCCTTCGATTGATACGTACCGGTTTCGGAATCGTAGACATAGGTTGATGTCGCGAGATAGATGGCGTTCGGGCTGACATAGACGTGTCCCCACCCGACATTTCCGAGGAAAATGTCATAATCGACTTCGACCTCGTCGGCAAGCGATACGCGCGAGATGAGCGTGTAGGACTGATAGCGTTCTTCCGGTACGTATTTGATTTCTTCGTACTCGGGAACGAGGACATCGTCATCATGACGAATGATCGGACGCGGATCGATCTCATCGTGCAGGTAGACGTACTGATTGGAGATGACATAGAGATTGTCATCGATCAGTCTGGTGGCCATCAGGTTCCCGGTGATTTCAATTGTGTCCACGACTTCGAGGTTTTCCAGTTCATAGACCATGATCATGGTTTGTGGAACACCATACCAGTACCAGGAAGGCATGACTTCCGCTTCTGCCGTATCTTCCAGCAATCCGCCACTGCGGCCATATAGGAAATAGTGATAGCGCTGACCGATTACGACGAGATACTCTTCGGTCAGATAGAGGTCGCTATAATACGTATGGGAGCGATCTTCGTTGGCGCTTTCCATGCTTTCTTCCAGGACGACTTCCATCTTGCCTTCGCCGAGAATTTCGACGATCTGCAGTTCATTGTACTTGATGCGATAGATGCGTCTGCCATCCGTCTTGATGATGTCGCCTTCATCGACGCCTTCGACTTGGACATTGGTCTTCGAGTAAGCGTCCTCGTCTTCACCGAGTGCTGCATCGCCATCCGTGTTTTCCGGAGCCATCTGGTCATCCGTGACCCGTTCCATCATGTCGCCTCCGGCATAGTTCCAATCCGAATTCTTGTCTTGTCCCAGATTGAGAAGCGCTTCGAGTTCTTCCTCATCGCGTACGCGGGCAAGACCGTAATCGCTTTCGTCGATCTCGGGATCGACGCCTTTGTTGCAACCAGCAAGGATACCGAGCGACAAAAGCAGGGTCAATACGATCAATATTCTTTTCATAAGTTTATTCCTCCTTATCGAGGGGATATCCCTCTTACGCTTTCAAGTCTATCATGAACATGTGTCATTCATGTGACACGACTATGAAAAAAGCCACTTCGATGAAAGTGGCCAAATCATTTCATTTATTGAAAATCGAAGGATTCGATGTCACTGATCGTTCCATCGGCGGAAATACTGTAATAGAAGATCTCATCGGAGTTGTTATCGGTCTTGTAGAAGATCATCGTGCCCAGAAGTCTTTCGAAGTACTTGTGGTCGGCATCCATGTTTTCATAAGCATAGTGTTTGCTGCCGGTTATGAAGAATGCGGGATTCTGGAATTCTTCTCTTAGGTCGATGTTGACCCAGTTGATGACGACTTCCTGATTGTAGGGACGATCGAGTTCGATTCCGACCGGATTCTTATATCCGTAGCGATTGGCATAGGTCTTGGAATCGGCGTCGATTTCAAGGAATTCTTC
>JAGYNT010000038.1 GCA_018399615.1 Acholeplasmataceae bacterium | reverse complement strand
AAAATACGGTATTCATCGGTTTCGACAATTTCAGAACGATCTGGTTCAACGATGAGAGCATCTTCCATTCCTATTTCTGGTCGGGGTTGCGCAATACGTTGACCTTCGTCGTCTTTTCCGTACCGTTTCTGGTCGCCATCCCTTTGTTTCTGGCCGTGCTGATCGATTTTCAACCGAGAGGCTACAAGTTTTTCCGGACCGTTCTGTTCATGCCGACGGTATTCTCCATTTCTTCGGTCATCCTCGTCTGGAAATGGCAGTTTTACAACAACGGCGGATTCATCAACTCCATTCTGCTGAAACTCGGATTCGATGAGATTCCCTTTCTGGTCAGTCAGCCATGGGCTTGGATCTCGATCATCGTCGTGACGGTCTGGTGGACGATGGGAATCAACATGGTTATTCTCGGAGCAGGGTTGAAAAACATCGACCGGTCGCTCTATGAAGCGGCCTCGATCGATGGGGCGAGTTATCCGCAGACGTTTCGCTATATCGTGTTGCCCGCGCTCGCTCCCCAAATGCTCATCGTCATGATCACGACCGTTTTGGCGTCCTTCAATGTCTATGGGCAACCGGATCTTCTCACGAACGGCGGACCGGAGTTCTCGACGACGGTTCTGATGATGCGAATCCGTCCGCTCGCTTTCGGTCCGAACGCGAACCCGGGGATCGCGACGGCGATGGCGGTTTCGATGGGCATGATCATGATTCTGGTTTCGATTGTCCAGGCGAAAATCATTCGGAAACGAGGTGAGGGCGCATGATCCGCTCCGTTATCAGAAGAAGGCAGCGTATCAGTTTCATCATCCTTTTGATCGTCTGTGCCTTGTGGCTCGTTCCACTCGTATGGGGGTTCGCGACCTCTCTCAAAATGCCGAATGACATTTCACTCAATCCGACGCGACTGATCCCCGAGAAGATCACGTTCATGCACTATGAAAAACTCTTTTCACGACCCGATACGCCGGTCATGAGATGGATGCTCAACAGTTTCATCATCGCGACGTCGCACACGCTTCTCTATCTGATCGTCGCGTCCGCCGCAGCCTATGCGTTCAGCATTCTCAAGTTCAAGTTCCGTGATCAGATCTTCTGGCTCGTTCTCGGAACGACAATGATTCCGACAGTCATCAATCTCGTTCCGCTGATCACGATGATGATCGATTTCGGTTGGTTCGGAACGTGGCTCGCATTGATCATTCCCGGACTTGGCGGTGTTTTCGGACTCTTCCTTCTGAGGCAGTTTTTCCTGGGCATACCCCATGAACTGATCGAAAGCGCACGGATCGACGGACTCGGAAATTTCGGGATTTTCATGAGAATCGTTCTCCCGTTATCGAAGTCCGCCTTCATGGTCACCGCACTCTTTTCGTTCATGGGCAACTGGAACGACTATTTGTGGCCCCTGATCATTTTTTCGGGAACGGATGCGAATCTGTGGACCCTCCCCGTCGGTCTATCCAAGATTTCCGGGACATACAATTACGATTACGGGTTGACGATGGCGGCGGCTCTCTTGGCGATCATACCGGTCATCGTCGTTTACGCCCTGTTGCAGGATAAAATCATAGAAGGTGTCGCACGAACTGGCATCAAGTAGGAGAGGACACGTTATGGAACACTTCAAAGGCTACATCAAGGAACACCCCCGTCCGCGATTGACGAGAGATGATTTCATGATCCTGGATGGGACGTGGCGTTTTCGCTTCGACGATCAGGACGAAGGATTGGAAGGTGGTTGGATGCACGGCCTTGAAACCACCCGAAAGATCGTCGTTCCTTTCGCATATCAGACTAAAAGTGGAGTCGACGGTAGACGAGACACGACATCATCTAAAACCGTATGGTGAACGTTTTCAAAGCCGGACAAAGAACGCACCGTTCTGCACTTCGAAGGAAGCGACTATCAGACCTCGTGTGTGGTTGAACGGCACGCATCTCGGCCAGGAAGAAGGAGGATATCTCGTTTTCATATGACACTCTCCCCGATCTCAGGAAGGACAAAACACGCTCGTTCTGCCGTCATACCGATACCAAACGCATGGATCAGGTTCGCGGAAACAGCGATGGAAAGAACTTCGAGTGCTGGTACGTCGAGACGAGTGGACTCTGGAAGACCGTCTGACGGTTCCTGCCCGATCTTTTCTATGATTCCCCGTCAAGGCGATCCCATCGGTTCATTAGGAAAAAATCGCCATGGATGTCGAGTTGAGCGGGCATGGACCCGGTTTGAGACTGCAAGTGATTCTTACGAAGGGACAGGCACGAAACGTCTGCTGGCTCGATCTCAAAAACGACTCTACCCGGCATGAGATCGATCTTATGGACATGGAAATCGAATTATGGACGCCGGATCATCCGAATGTCTACGGCATCGAATATGTCCTATTCGATCAGGAAACGGTAATCGACCGGGCTTATTCCTATACGACCTTTCGTGAGTTTGAAACCGAGGGAAGAAGCATTCTTCTGAACGGAAACGCGATCTATTTGAAAATGCTGCTCGATCAGGGTTATTGGCCCGACACCGGACTCACAGCCACCTATGAGGGACTGATCGAGGATATCGAACGAACCAAGGCGATGGGCTTCAACGGCATCCGCAAGCACCAGAAGATCGAAGATGAGAGGTTTTACTATCTGGCAGATTTCTATGGTCTTTATGTCTGGTTGGAGATGCCTTCGAATTACGCCTTCAGCAAGAAGGGGATCGCCGCTTTCGAACAGGAATGGTTGAAGATCGTCGCGCAGTACGTCCATTACCCTTCGATCATGGCATACGTCATTTTCAATGAGTCGTGGGGCATTCCCGATGTCTATGACGACCCGGACCAACAACTGGCAACGGTCAGACTTTATGACCGGACGAAAGCGATCGATCGAACGCGTTTCATCATTTCGAACGACGGTTGGGAACACACGAAAAGCGATCTCGTCACGATCCACAATTATATCGAGAACGGTGATGATCTCAAACGGATCTATCAGGACATCGATCGGGTTCTCGCAGGCACATTCAAAGGAAACACGCACACGAAACCGGTCTTCGCCAAAGGTTATGCCTACTCGGGCCAACCGATTATCATGAGCGAATACGGTGGCATCGCTTTTCAAGACGACCAAGGCTGGGGATACGGACGAAAGGTAACGGATCAGAAGAGTTACGAGGCAAGACTCAAGGGTTTGACGGACGCGATCTTTTCGCTCGAAACGTTTTCTGGGTATTGTCTCACGCAGACGACCGACGTCGAGCAGGAAACGAACGGCGTCATGACCCCGAAACGAGAGCCGAAAATGCCTATCGTTCGTTTCAAAGGTATCAATCGCGAGTGAAACACGTCGCTAAAACGTTTCCAAAAAGAGTATGACCATCCCCGTTTCATGTTAAAATAAGGTGAATAAACGATAAAAAGACGAGGGTGATACCATGCTCAAAACATTCAAATCCTATTTTCAAGGACACGAAGACATTCGATCCTATCTTTCTCCGGGACGCGTCAATCTGATCGGAGAGCACATCGACTATCACGGGGGATACGTTTTTCCGGCTGCCATCGATCTTGGCACGTGCGGGATGGTCGGTGTACGGAAGGATCGTCTTTTTCGTTTCGTTTCACTCAACTTCGAAGACGAACCCGTCATCACGCGTTCGCTCGACGACCTCGCTTTTTCGGAAGAGGACGGTTGGGCCAACTATGCCAAAGGTATTTTGTGGATGCTTCTAAACGAAGGGTTTCAAATCGATCACGGGTTCGATCTGCTCGTGCATGGCGATCTGCCGACGGCATCCGGGCTCTCATCGAGCGCATCGCTCGAATTGCTCGTGGCGTTCATCGCCAATGATCTCTATGATCTCAAGATGAGCAGAAGCGAACTCGCCCTTTTGGGACAAAAGGTCGAAAACGAATACATGGGCATGCACTGCGGCATCATGGACCAACTCGCCATCGCTCTCGGAGAGAAGGATCGGGCCTTGTTGATGAATACGGCGACACTCGAAGTGAAACCGACCAAAGCCGTCTTTCCGGGTTATCGCTGGGTCATCATGAACACGAACTATCAACGAAAGACAACCGATTCGAAGTACAATGAACGACGGGACGAATCCCATCGGGCTCTGCTCAAGATCAAAGAAGTCAAAGACATCGAACACTTGTGCGAGCTGACGATGGAAGAATTCGAGGCGGTCAGCCATGTTCTTGACAATCCGATCGAACTCAAACGCGCGCGTCACGCCGTGAGCGAACAGGCCCGGACGCTTGAAGCAAGAAGGGCGCTTGAAGCGGGGGACGTCGAAGCATTCGGAAGACTGCTCAATGAGTCGCACCTCTCACTCAAAGAGGATTATGAAGTGACGGGCAAGCACTTGGATGCGCTCGTCAAATCGGCGATCACGCACGGTGCCGTCGGTGCCCGAGTGACCGGGGCGGGTTTCGGCGGATGCGCGATCGCGCTCGTCGAAAAATCCTTGCTCGATCGCTTCATACCGGCGGTTGAAGCCGACTACATCAAAAAAATCCAACTCGAACCGTCCTTTTATCTGGTCAAGTTCACGGACGGCGTCAGGAGAGTCGAATCATGCGAATAAAAACAAAAAACATCGATACGAAAGCGGGAACGACGGAATACGTCACACTCGAAAACGATCAGGGAATGATCGTCGACCTCACGTCTTTCGGTGCGGCGCTTCACCGCATTCGGATTCCCGATGAGAAAGGTGATCATGTCGACATGCTCGTCGCACCCGAACGTCTGGATGACTTTCTCATCGCTCCGTTCTACTATGGAAAGTCGGTCGGTCGGGCAAGCGGGCGACTGTTCGTACCGGACTACGTGATAGGCGGCAAGGCATATCCCGTGTCTCCCAACGACGGACCCGATGCGAAACTCCATGGCGGACCCGGAGGATTCTCTTTTCGAAGATTCAAGATTTCCGATCAAGCGGAAGACCAGGATTTCGCGAGCGTGACGTTCTCCTATTTCAGTCCCCATCTCGAAGAGGATTTTCCCGGAAATCTGACGGTTCGAATCACGTATCGGCTCGATCAGAAAAACCGGTTGTCCATAACGATCGAAGGCGAAAGCGACCAGGACACGATCCTGAATGTCACGAACCACGCGTATTTCAACCTGTCGCCGAAGAAGCGGGAGATTTATGACCACGTCCTGACTCTCAAATCCTCGACATACCTCGATGTCGATGCCCTCTATCACTTGAAGGGGATCACGGATGTCACGGACACACCCTTCGACTTCAGGACTCCCAAACCCTTGAAAGAACCGATCGAGGCATTGCGGGAATCACCTTTCGAAGGATTCGACAACACCTTTTTGGTCGATCAGCTTGAGCAAGATGACTGGGTTGCCAGACTCGAACACCCCGAATCGGGCCATGAACTAAGACTCTACACGACCTATCCGGCGATCGTGATGTTTTCCCACAACAAGTATTCGACCGTGCCGCTCAATACCGCGACAAAGAAGGGTTACCATTCCAGCATCACCCTCGAATGCCAATATGAACCGGGTGGCATTCACGAACCGGCGCTCAACAGTGGCATCCTCCGGAAAAACGAGCGATTCCGGCACGAGATCGTTTACGCGTTTTCGAGGAAAACGTCATGAAGAAACATCTCGATATGCTCATGAGTTACGGGATCGAACACGATCTTTTCGATGAATCCGCGGTCTCGCTCGTCCAAGATCGTCTGATCGCCATCTTCGAACTGCCGAAAGGGACTTTTTCAAGGCGTCAGGCGTTGCCTGGTCTCGATGTCATTTTGGAGCCGATTCTGGACCATGCCGAAGAAAATAATCTCTACGAACCGAAGACGCTCGCCGAAAGGGACGCATTCGAAGCCCTGGTCATGGATGCCATGATGCCCGGGCCGGAAACCGTCAAGGCACGTTTTGGGGATCTTTATGAGATTGACCCGAATCGCGCGACCAAAATGCTCTACGACCTGTCGAAGGCCGTCAACTACATCAAGAGTGAACGACTGAAGAAAAACATCTCCTGGACGCATCAGAGCCGTTATGGCGCATTGCAGATGACGATCAATCTCGCCAAACCCGAGAAAGACCCGAAAGACATCGCCAAGGCAAGACTGAATGTGCAGGAGAATATCGAAGGACGACCGAAGTGTCCGCTGTGCAAGGAGAACGAACGAAATTATTACAACGCACGCATGAATCTTCGGATCGTGCCGATCGAACTCGGGGGCGAGACGTGGCATTTCCAGTATTCGCCCTATCTCTACTACAATGAGCATGCGATCGTCTTATCGGATGAACACAGACCGATGGCGATCACGGGAAGAACATTTGTCTATCTCTTCGATTTCATCGATCGTTTTCCGGATTACTTCATCGGTTCGAATGCCGATCTGCCGATTGTCGGCGGATCGATTCTCAATCACGATCACTTCCAGGGCGGAAAACACGTATTCCCGATTGAAAAAGCGACCGTCATCCGAAGCTTTGACAAAGGAAACGTGAGAATCGAACACCTGCAATGGCCGCTTTCGACGATTCGTCTGAGGTCAAAAGATCGTATTCCGTTGACCGATTACGCCACGGCGTTTCTCGATCATTGGCGGAACTACGACAACCCGGATCTCGACATCCAGAGTCACACGGACGGTGTTTCGCACAACACCGTGACACCGATCGCCCGGAAAAAAGGAGATGTCTATGAACTCGACATCATTTTCCGAAACAACCGGACAACCGATCGCTATCCGGATGGCATATTCCATCCGCACAAGGACGTTCAGCACATCAAAAAGGAAAACATCGGCCTGATCGAAGCGATCGGATTGGCAATCCTGCCGGGCAGACTCAAACATGAGCTCAAGACGATCCTCACCTCACTTAAAGAGCACGAGCCGAAACTGCCCTCGAATCTTGCGAGACACGCGATGTGGTATGATCAATTAAGAGAGCGGGCGACTGTTAGGACGCATGACGATCTGCTCGAAGAAGTCGGGAAAAAGTTCGTGCGCGTCATCGAAGACGCCGGGGTTTTCAAACTGGATGAAAAAGGAATCGAAGCCATGCATCATCTGATCGAAGATGTTTTATGAAAAAAGGGTATTCGCTTCATGAAGCGAATACCCTTTTTTTACTCACCGAACGCATCAATCGCTTTGACGAGTTCCTCATAGATTTCATGTTCCGGAATCTTTTTGATGATCTTGCCCTTTTTGAACAGCAGCGCCTCATGGATTCCACCGGCAACGCCGAGATCGGCATGCCTTGCTTCACCGGGACCGTTGACGGCACAGCCCATGATCGCGACCGTAATAGGCTTTCGGACACCGAGAAGATAGGCTTCGATCCGTTTCGCGAGATCGACCATGTCATACTGCAGGCGTCCGCATGTCGGACAGGAAATCAGGGTGGGGACGTTTTCAATCAGATTGAGATTGTTCAGTATGTCTTTCGCGGCCTGGATCTCGAGACGGGGATTGTTGTCGGTGAGCGATACGCGGATCGTACTTCCGATTCCTTCCATGAGGAGGGTGCCGATTCCCATCGCACTCTTGATCGCACCGCTGAACGCCGTTCCCGCTTCGGTCACCCCCAGATGCAGGGGATAGGGGAAAGTCTTCGCGGCCAGTCGGTTGGCCTCGATCATGGTTTTGATGTCCGTCGCCTTGAGAGAGAGCACGATATCCTCGAATCCGAGGTCCTCGAGGATGGAGACGTGTGTCCAGGCGGCTTTGATCATGTTTTCGGCTGTCGGTTCGAGACCACCCGGAAGGGAACCGCTGTTCACGCCGATTCTGATGGGAATTGCTTTCTTTCGACAAGCCGCGACGACGGCTTTCACGTGTTCCCTGTTTTTCATGTTTCCCGGATTGATTCTCAGCTTGTCGACACCGGATTCGATCGCGGAAAGCGCGAGTCGGTAATCGAAGTGAATATCCGCGACAAGCGGAATCGAAATACGCGATCTGATATTCCTGATCGCTTTGGCGTCCTCGAAATCGAGGACGGCGACGCGGACGATCTCGCAGCCGGCTTGAGCGAGCGTCTCGATCTGTTTTACGGTCCTGTCGATGTCTTTGGTTGGCGTATTGGTCATGCTCTGGATCAGAACACGGTTGTTACCGCCGAGTTGCACGTCACCGATCATGACTGGCCTTGATTTGATTCGTTGCATAGGATCACCCGTATACATTATAGATGTTTATCGGCGGGAATAACAGTATTTTACCGTTTTTTGTGAAATCCCGTGGATAAAATGCATTAAAGTCGTTGCAAATCCCATGGCGTTTTGCTATACTGTTATCGTACGTTTGGAGGTATGTAAAATGCGCACATTAGTCAAGTTGGTATGCACGGAGTGTGGAGACGAGAACTATCATACGACAAAAAACAAAAAGACGACACCGAATCGTCTTGAAATGAAAAAGTATTGTCCACGCCTACGCAAGCATACGCTTCACAGGGAAAAGAAATAAACTATTCAGTGGAATAGTTTTTTTTCTATGTCATCCATATGAACGCATTTCGCGGAAACGACGAAAACGCGCATGCTTACCTCGTCTGTCGTTTCGATCAATGCTATGTCATCGACCCTGCGAACCATTATGCCGAAATCATCGAAGCACTCGGGCCACGCAAGCTTTTGGGCGTGCTTTTGACCCATGCTCACAGTGATCATGTCGACGACATCGGTCGTTTCAACGTACCGGTCCACATTCACAAAAGCGACGCTCCGCTCCTCTTCATGGATGACGCCAACGGCTATCATCCGCGCAAGCACCCCTATCAAAGACGGAATCTGACGATTCGATCGATTACGGACGGGATGCGGCTCGCACTCGCGGACGGGTTCGTCGAAGTCATGCATACGCCCGGACACACGAAAGGGAGTTGCTCGTTTCTTTATCAGGACGCGATCTATACCGGTGATACGCTCTTCCGTGAGTCGGTCGGTCGACACGACCTCTATTCCGGAAATCTGTCCGAACTCAAACAAAGTGTCCTCAAAATCATGGACTTGTCCGCGAATACGCGGATCTATCCCGGACACGATCGTTTCAGTTCGATTCGCCACGAACAGAAAAACAACCCGTTTCATATCAAATGGAAAAAACAACTCAGACGTTGAAACATAGGCTCCGGCCTATGTTTTTTTCGGATATAGCACATAATTCTTGACAGTGCCAAAAGGATATTATACAATGGAGTTGGCACAAATGTTAATGGAGTGCTAAAGAGGTGGTTAAGTGATTACGAGCAGACAGAAGTTGATCTTGAAGGCCATTATCGAAGTTTATGTCAAAGATGCTCAACCGGTCGGTTCGAAAGCACTGACGCAAATGCCGTATCTCAATTTTTCGAGTGCCACACTGCGTTACGACATGGCACAACTCGAGGAACTCGGGTTTCTTGAGAAAACGCACACCTCGAGCGGTCGGGTCCCTTCCGAGAAGGGATATCGGTATTACGTCGAGAATCTCGTCACGCGTGATCAACAGGTCATCGATTCGTTTCCGCTGATCGACGAAGTGTTCGTCAAAAACAGGCTCGCACGTGAACAGGCCATCGAAGAAGCGATTCACCTTCTCAGTCGCCTGACGAACTATACCGCGCTCGCGATCGGTCCGAACAGCGATACGGACACGATCAAACGCATCGATTTCATTCCGCTTTCCGAGGAAGAGGCCGTTATTCTGATCGTCACGGACAAGGGGCACGTCCAACACCAGAATTTCCAGATCCCCGAAGAAATGAAAGCCGATGATCTCAAAAGCATCATCAAGACACTCGATGAACTGTTGCGAGATCGTGTGCTCGCCGAAGCCAGCGACATACTCGAAACGACGTTCGCCAAAAAGGAAATCGCCGCTGTCGTCGAGTATCAGGTGCAATTGATGCATTCGTTCATACGCGCATTCCAGAAATTCGCCGAAGACAATCTCTATCTCTCCGGTGTCACGAATGTCTTCGGTCAACCCGAATTCGACAGTGCGCGACACATCAAGGGGTTCGTCGAGATGCTCGACCGTCGCGAACTCGTCAAGCTCATCGGCACTCAGGATGGTCTTTCCATCCGAATCGGCAGTGATTTGAAACTGATTCCCATGGAAAACTGCACGATGATTTCGATTCCTTACCGGATCAGTGACGATGAACACGGTACGATCGCGGTTCTCGGTCCGAAACGAATGGAATACAGCAAAGTCATTCCCTTGATCGAATACATTGCCGGGAATCTGGCAAAACTCTACAAATCATAAAGGATGAAGGATATGGAAGACGAAAAGAAAAAAACACAAGGCGCACAAACGGACCACAAGGACGTGAGCGCCGAAAACAAAGACAACGGCAAACAAAACGCCACGCGCAAGGAAAAGCAGAACAGAACGGAAGAAAACGGTCCACCGAAACCGGAGGACACATCGAAAAAAGAACGAAAGAACAAGTACAGGGAACAG
>JAGYNT010000037.1 GCA_018399615.1 Acholeplasmataceae bacterium | reverse complement strand
GATCACCCGCGTGACGATCGAGCCAGGCGATGACATCGGCATAGGCTTTCTTTTTATCGAGATCGTTGAAGATCTCGTGGTATCCGCCGGGATAGATGATGAGTTCCTTGTCTTCGAGGGGAATCTTGTCACAGAGCCTTTCGCTGAATGCTTTCGGTACGATCTTGTCGTCCTCGCCGTGAAGGATCAGAACCGGTGTCATGAAATTCCCGATATTCCGATTGAGATACCGTACGCCTTTGACCATGAGGTGACCGACGATCGAAAAACGGAAGGCTTTCAGGTTGAGCGGATCGTTGACATAGTCCTCTTCGACTTCCTTGATCCGCGAAAGCTGGTCATCGGCGAAATCCGTTTTCTTTTTCATCCAACCGAGCCAGCGGAATCCGATGATCCGAAGCGGCAGAACATCCTTGACGAAATAACTCGGTGCGGCGCTGCTGATGATACCATCGACATCCTTATAGGAAACACCATACAAATCGACGATCAGTCCGCCGAGACTGTGTCCGAGCAAGAAAATCTTTTTCGGTTTCCGTTTTTTCTCTTCCGTAACCAACGCATGCAAGTCCTCCACGGGTTCGTTCATGCTTTTGAGCGCGCCGCGCTTGCCCTGGGATTGGCCATGGCCGCGCAAGTCGTAGCGGACAACGGTATAACCGGCCTTGTTGAGTTCTTTCGTGATCTCGTCATAGCGACCCGAGTGTTCGGCGATCCCATGGGTAATGATGACGGACCCCTTGGCATCCGAAACGTCGTCTCGTTTGACGTGCAACAGAACGTGATTGATAAGCATCATATCATCTCCTTGAACCCATTATAACCACAAAGTCCCGTTTTTTCCATACGTATTCTTTCTTTTTCCCTGTCGGATCTCCCACTTTCCACGAAAAGAAACATTTTTGGTGTATACGCTTACAATCAAACCGGAATGTTGGTATAATGAAACTGAAACAGACTCAGGAAAAGGAGTGCGCCATGAAAAAAACGTCACTATACGACAAACACCTCGCTCTCGGAGCGAAAATGACCGAATTCGCCGGTTTCATGATGCCGCTGACCTATGAGAACATTCCTTTCGAACATCGTGCCGTGCGCGAAAACGTCGGCGTTTTCGATGTTTCGCATATGGGTGAAATACTCATCAAAGGCAATGATGCGCTCGAATTCGTCAACTATCTCGTCACGAACACGATCGACGGCGAAGAAAACCGCGTGACCTATGCCCTGTTATGCGATGAGAAGGGGTATGCCTTGGACGATCTGCTCGTCTATGTCATCAACAGAAGACGCATCCTTCTCGTCGTCAATGCCGGCAACACCGACAAGGATTTCGAGTTCATCGCCTCACACGTCGAACCCTTCGATGTCACGGTCAAAAACCGGTCGAAGCGCTATGCCCAGCTCGCCGTTCAGGGACCCGAGGCGAAGACGGTCCTGTCGGACATCTTCGACATGGATCTGTCTTCCATCACCTTCATGACCTTCCGGGAAATCGATCATAAGGGAAATCCGCTGATCATCTCGAGGACCGGTTATACCGGTGAAGACGGATTCGAACTCTACGGCGACCACGAAACGATCGGAGTGCTCTGGGACGCCCTCACCGGCAAGGGTGTCGTCCCCTGCGGACTCGGTGCGCGCGACACGCTTCGTTTCGAAGCGAACCTTCCCCTCTACGGCAACGAGATGAACGATACGATCAATCCGTATGAGACGGGACTCGGTTTCGCGATCAAAACGGAGAAAGCGTTCATCGGCAGGGATGCCCTCGTATCCCACAAGGAAAACCTCAAGCGAAAGATCGTCGGAATCGAAGTGCTCGAAAGAGGTGTTCCAAGACACGGTTATCCCGTATTCATCGATGATCAGAACATCGGATTCGTCACGACGGGCTACCTTTTGCCGGACCGGGAAAAAGCGCTCGCGCTCGCTCTGGTCGATCAGGATTTCGCCCGAAAAGGCACCGATGTCACGATCGAAATCCGGAACAGACGGATCAAGGCACGAATCAGAAATCGCAGATTCTACACCAAAAAATATAAGAAACAGGAGGCTTAACATGGTCAAGAAAGGTTTGCTTTACTCAGAAAGTCACGAATGGGTCCAGGTCGATGGACAGCAGGCACGGATCGGCATTTCCGATCACGCTCAGGAAGAACTCGGCGCGATCGTTTTCATCGAACTCCCCTCCGTCGGTTCCGTTTTCGAAAAGGGTGACAACTTCGGTGCGATCGAAAGCGTCAAGGCGGCGTCCGATCTCTATCTTCCCGTCTCCGGGAAAGTGATCCAAGCCAATATGGATCTCGAAGACAACCCCGAAGCGATCAACGAGGACTCCTACAAGAACTGGATCGTCACGGTCGAACTGACGAAACCGGAAGAACTCGATGATCTGCTTTCACCCGAGGACTACGAAAAGACCCTTTGAAAAGGAGGCATACCATGCACAAGTATTTACCGCACACTGAAAAAGACATCAGGGACATGCTCGACGTGATCGGTGCGGATTCCGTTGATGAGCTCTTTTCGAGCATCCCGAAATCGCTTCTGATCGATGGCTATGAGAACCTCCCTTCCGTTTTCTCAGACGATGATCTGACGCGCCATATGCGCGCGCTTTCCGAAAAGAACAAGGAGCTCGTCTGTTTCCGCGGCGCCGGAAGCTACGATCACTACACGCCTTCCGTCGTCAAAAAACTGATCGAACGCCAGGAATTTCTGACATCCTATACGCCCTATCAACCCGAAGTGGCCCAGGGCACGCTCCAATACATTTTCGAATTCCAGTCGATGGTCTGTGAACTGACCGGCATGGACGTCTCGAACGCTTCCATGTACGACGGCGCGACCGCGACAGCCGAAGCGATGTTCATGGCGCACGCCATCACGAGAAGAAAACGCGTCCTCATAAGCGGTACCGTTCACCCCAAGACGATCGATACCGTCAGAACGTATGCGAAAAACCGAGGAATCGAGGTCATCGTCATCGCTCCCGACAACGGACAGACCGACCTCGAGGGCGTCAAAGAGGCGTCTAAGGACGCCATGGCTCTGATCGTTTCAAGTCCGAATTATTACGGCATCATCGAGGACTTGGAAGGCTATGCCGACATCCTCCATGACGCCGGTGCTCTTCTGATCATGAACGCCGAAGCCCAATCTTTGGCCCTTCACAAACACCGGCCGAATACGGTGCCGATATCGCCTGTGGCGACATGCAGTCACCCGGGCTTGCCGATGAGTTCGAAAGCGGTTCCTATCTGGGGTATCTCGCCACGACGGACAGATACGTAAGAAAGATGCCGGGACGCATCTGCAGGGATCTGAGCAACCTGGACAGCTTAAGCGTGCCTTCGTCCTCACACTTCGGGGCGAGAGAACAGCACATCCGGCGCGCCAAGGCCAATTCCAGACATCTGTTCAGATCAGTCCTGATGGCACTCGCGGTCGTCTATCTTTCCGTCCTTGGCAAAGGTCTCAGGAAAGTTGCCGGAGAATCCATCAAGAAAGCGCATGCCCTTCATGATCGGCTGATCGAAACAGGTCGTTTCGAGTTGTTGCCACGACCGTCCGTTTTACAAAGTTCTGCGCTCAGATCGAAGATCGATCTGAAGAAACTCAGATCAGATCCCTGCTCGATGAAGGCATGCTGGGGGCCTCGAAATCGAAAGATAATCTCGCCCTCTTCGCGGTGACGGAAAGACGAAAGACCGAAGATGAGATCGATGCGTTGATCAAGGTGGTGAACCGCATGAAAGCCTATGACAAACTCATCTTGAAATCTCGAAAGAGGGACGCATCGGTTACCAGATCCGAAAGCGACACCCGAGAGTCAGACGCCCGCGCACCTGCTTCGGAAAAACGAGGCCAGACTGCCGGAAGTCACCCGGAATTCGAGTGTGTGCGTCACTATACCAACGTCTCCGCCAAGAACTTCGGCGTCGAAACCGGCTTTATCCCTCGGTTCATGCACGATGAAATACAACCCGGAAAATCAACGACGAACTCGCGACCTTGCCGGGGTTTGCCAATATCCATCCCTTGCAGCCGGAAAGAACGGTTCAGGTCTTCTTCCCACATCTACCATGAAACCGCCCGTATGCTCTCAGAATCTCCGGACTCGCGGCCTATTCCCTCAACCCGTTCGCCGGCGCGCACGGGGAACTCGCAGGACTGATGATCATCAAGGCGTATCACGAGAAGCAGAAACGACCATGCGCACGAAGATCATCGTGCCCGACAGTGCCACGGAACCAAGATCCGCAAGCGCGACGGTCTGCGGATTCGAAACGGTGGAAATCGCTTCGAATCGTGACGGAACGGTTCGAATCGAAGCACTCAAAGAAAGCTCTCGGTGACGGCAATCGCCGGCCTCATACTGACCAATCCGAATACCGCCGGCATCTTCGAGAAAGACATCCTCGAAATCGCGAAACGTTCATGAAGCGGGTGGACTTCTCTGTATGACGGCGCGAATAACGCCTTGCTCGGCAAGGAAAGGACCAGTGACATGGGTTTCGAGCATCACCCCACATCCCAACTTGCACAAGACCTTCTCAACGCCGCACGGTGGCGGCGGTCAGGCTCAGGCCCGGTCAGCGTCAGCGAAGCTGAAGACGTTCTTGCGAACCCGGCGGTCGTCAAAGCAGGTCTACCGTTTTCACGACTCACCCTATTCGATCGGCGCTCTCGGTACGTTCTATGGCAACGCGAGCGTCTATATCCGCGCCTACGTCTATCTCCTTTCCTACGGCAAAGAACACATCAAGGACATCGGGCCATGCACACGCCGTATTGAACGCCAATTACGTCAAGGATTCGCTCAAGGACGTTTTCAACCTGCCGATCAAAGGGTCCATTCCGATGCACGAGTTCGTCTACTTGACGGACTCAAGGATCAATCGACCGGCGTCAAAGCGCTCGATATCGCGAAAGACTGCTCGACTACGGCGTCCACGCTCCGACTTGATCTATTTCCCTCTGATCTTCTCGCAATCATTATTGATCGAACCGACCGAAGTCAGATCGAAACGCTCGATCATTTCATTTCCGTCCCTTCGGACGGTCGCGCAAGCGATCCATGATCCGGATCTCGTCAAGAGCGCACCACGACACCATCGTCAGAAGACTCGACAGAAGTCAGTGCGGCCGCCATCAAATTCTCAAGTACAAGGATTCCATCTGATTTTGCAAGGGGCTGTAACGATATGAAGGAACACTCACCTTCATGGCCGTAACAGTCCCTTTTTATTAGTCAAATATGCGTTTTTATGTGCGTGTTTTGTATGATGGAAAGTCCACACCCAAAAGCCAATGAAACACCTTTGATCGATGATCTGGTGATCCTTGTTTTTCGGCCATAAGGACTTATCGCCGTGGGTTCGTTGTAGTAGACCCGGATTCTGTCATCACCGATCTCCAAGACTTTGAGTTTCACTCGGTCCTTGCTGCAAAAGAGATAGAGATTTCTGGTTCTTAAATCGATTTCGGATAACATACGGTCAGGACAGACGAGTCCGTCCATCTGCTTACGCATATCCGTATAACCCGGAACCAGATAGATGTTCTCTATACGTGTGAGGTCTCGATCGTGTTTCGAGACCTTTAGGCAGTTGAGAGTGACATTACGTTCGTCACGAATCCTTCTAACAAGGAAATTGGTACAGCTTTATACCTCTTTATCCTAGATTTACCAAGTTTTTATAATATTAATAAATTCCTCTGGCTTTATTCATTTATTTATAATTTGTTTATAACACGACCTAATAGGAACTAATCAAACCACAGAAATTTCTCTTTAATATTATTGTATTACGTCTAATAACTCATTCTCAAAATTACTGTCAAGAAATTTTGGCTACATAAAACCTTTGCCTCTTGCCTTTAAGTTAAGTGAATATATTCCTTAGGTTTATAAATTGTATATTTGGCGCTCATTCCAAAAGGTGAATACTACTCTATTAGAAACATATCCCAAAAGGAGTTTGGTGCGAACTAATCTACACTTATAGTAACCTTAAGATATGATAAAATAAATATAAGCGAGGTGGCTAGAATGTATGAGGAAAGTAACACTGTTGAACTCAAACGTGAACTGATAAACAAAGTGAAAAATGAAATTCTAGCGTTTGTAAATACCGATGGAGGTACAGTCTACATTGGAGTAGATGACAATGGAAACCCGATGAAGGCATTAATAGTTCCCAACATGATGATTACGATTCAACTATAAGTAATTGGGTTAGAGAAGCATTTTATCCAAATATAACACCTTTGTAAGTTTCAGTTTCAACATTGATCATGTCATGAAAATTAAAGTTCTTCCTGGAAAAATGAAACCCTATTACTTCCCAAGTAAAGGTCCCGTACCATCTGGAGTTTATATTGCGTAGGTCGAAGTAGCAGAAGAGCTACTCAAGGATGAAATCATCCAAATGATGTTGAATCTAGAGATGTTTCATTTGAGACTGAAATTATGAATCAAGACTTAACTTTTAATGAGTTAACTAGAGTATCAGTAAATATGGATTTGATATTGCGGAAAGAAAGTATGCTACGCTGAGTCTAATGTTAGAACTGGTGAGTATACAAACCTGGCATATATTTTAAGTGATCAGAGCAATTTGGAAGTTAAGTTTGCTGTATATAAAGATACAACATAGATCTGAATTCAAAGTGAAAAAGGAATTCCAAGGGTCTTTATTGCGAAAATTACAGAACAACTTCTAGATTATGCGAATTTATATAATGACGTTAGTGCTAAATCGAAGATGACAGTCCTATAAGAAAAGTTGCTTCATACCCATCACCATCTTTAAGAGATTATAATGAATTCTATATGTCATGCAGACTTTTCTCTGAACTCAAACATTAAAGATTGAGTTCTTTACTGACGAATTAGAAGTATTATCTCCGGGATCACTGTTTGGTGGGTTAACTATCGATGATGTTTTGTGGAAGACCAAATGTCCGAAATCAAGATTGGTTAATATTCTCAATAAGTTAGGATTCATTGAAAACTATGTACAGGAATTGAAAGGACACTACAAGCGTATAAAGAATACAAACTCCAATCCCGAGTTTGATGCGAATACAACCTTCTTTGTTGCCGAAACTGCCAAACGTCAACGATTTCTTAGAAAGTCAAGAAGTGACCGTAATTTAAGTCTTGCCAAAGCTACACAGAGGTACCACAGACGGCTACACAGAGTGGTAAACAGAGCGGTAAACAGAGCATTAAACAGAACAATTCAGGAGAAGAGATCTAGAATTGATTCAAAGTGATGATAAAATAACCATTGCGAATATTGCAGAACAAATTGGAATTACTAGAGATGGTGTGAATTATCGCATGCGAAAACTGAAGGAGCGTCATATATGCTTGTCCGTATCGGGTCAGACTCTGTAGGTCGTTGGCAGGTACGGAACGAGATTGACAACCCAAGCATTTGGAGCAACTGAGTGAGGAAAACCAGATTCAATTGATTAATTGGTATAAAGAAAATTTTGAAAGAACAATCAAACATTCCAATGGGAACTATACTTCAAATGGGCTAAGAAAGCATAAATTTGAGAAAAACAATTTTTATATCACAAATGGACAATTTAAGGAGCAATGATTAAAGCTGGATATAAAGTCGAGAATAGAGATGAGCTAAATTGGGTATTTAACATATCACAAAAATCAAAAAGGATTGAAAATAATTGGGGCATGAGAAAATTAAAAGATATCTTATGAGGGTGAACTATGGGATTTGATGAATTGGTGTTCGTATAGTTTATTAGACAGGAAAAGTAGAATCTTATCTTTATGATCGAGTAAAGAAGAAGGTTTTACTTATGGCTAAGAAAAAGGGACTGTTACGTCCATGAAGGTGAGTATTCCTTCATTTCATTTACGGACCCTTGTTTTTTCATAAAATAACATCCGAATGTTGAGGCAGGATTCAACATGACTTTCCGTATCAAAGCATGGTTATACTCTTTTTCAAAACCGTAAAAAAACTTCATTGCGAATCCCTTTGATCAAGGAGACGCAATGAGTTTCTCATCAACATTTCTTTATTCAGATTTCCATCACGTCGATCACGCGTTCGGCCAGAGAATCATAGGTCTTGCCGGCATTTTCCTTACCGGAAAAGACGTACCCGCCATCGACCGGTTGTCCGATCGGAATGCTTTCCATCAGTTCGCACCCGAGCTTTTTCGCGACATCGGCTCCTCCTCCGGAACCGAAAAGATATTCGCGCGTGTTGTTGCAGGCATTGAAGTAATAGCTCATGTTCTCGACCACGCCGATGACTTCGTGTCCGATCTGCTGTGCTCCGAGACCCGCTTTGATCGCGATCTGCGCGGCGTTCACGTGCGGCGTCGTGACGACGAGCACCTTGCTTTTGGGGACGAAACGATTGACATCAAGGGCGACATCACCGGTTCCCGGCGGAAGATCGATCAGAACGAGATCGACGGCATCATTCCACTTTACACCACCGAAGAAATGGACGAGCATTTTCCCGAGCATGGGGCCACGCCACATGAGCGGTTTTTCCGGCGGCATGAAAAACTCGGTCGAAACGACTTCGATCCCGTCTTTTTCGAGCGGAATCATCTTTTCGTCTGCGGTCGACTTGAGCGGTTTGGTCGCGATTTCGAGGACATGCGGGATACTCGCGCCGTATACGTCCGCGTCGACGATACCGACGCGTTTCTTCGCACGGACGAGCGCGGCAGCCAGATTCGCCGTCACGGTCGACTTGCCGACACCACCCTTGCCGGAAGCGATCGCGAGATACTTGATCGGCTTGACGCCCTCGGGTACGAATTCGGAATCGAAGAAATCGATCTTGATCCCGGGGAACCCGAGTTCGACCTTGACCAGACGGATGATCTTGATCTTGACTTCCTGTTCGTGCCTGGCGCGATCCTTGAGATAGATTTCCATCTCGGCGACACCGGTCGGCCCGATGACGAGTTTCTTGATGCCGTCGACCTCGCCGAGCGGTTTGTCGAAACCGGGGTCCGTAATCGCCTCGATCCTTTTTTTCAGTTCATCATAGTTTATATTCATGGTTTCACCTCGAGTTCCATTATAACAAATCACACGCCGATTGGCTCGTCAAACACCTTGTTTTCGATTACTGAATTTGAAGAAAATAAGGTATAATTGTATTATGAAACGAAAAGAACACCCGAAAACCGAAGCTTTGGCGATGATCATGCCGATCCAAGGTCCGATCCTCGACCTCAAGGACTCACCCGATGACACGTTCTCGCAAGGTATGGCCGGAGCGGGTTTCGTCATAGATCCCGTCGATCACGTCCTATACGCCCCCTTTGCCGGCACGGTCGAGCTGATCTATCCGACCGGACACGTTTTCGTCATCCGATCGTTTTCGGGGATTGACATCATGATCCACATCGGTTTCGATCAGAAGCGTTTCCGAAACGAGGCCATAAAGCTGATGATCAGACCCGGACAGACCGTCAAAGCGGGTGACCCTCTGGCCTCATTCGACCGAGAGCTTCTCGACCTGTCGTTTTCACAGAAAGCCATCCTCGTCATCTTCCTGCAGAAAAAAGCGATCGACCTATGGTCCGAAGACGAAACAAACTACCGAGTCACGATAAGGACGTAGATAACATGCGGCTAAAAGGCATACCGATCAGCGAAGGCATCGCCATCGCCCCCATACTCAAAGTCGAAGACGTCAAACTCGATACGAGTCGTAAAAAGATCACCGATCACACGCGTGAGGTCGACCTTTTCAAAGCTGCGCACACGCGCACCGTCGAACAGCTCGATGCGCTCGTTTCAGCCTCGAAAAAACGTTTCTTGGACGACACCGTCAAGATCTTCGAAGCCCAGAAGACGATCGCCCAGGACGAAGAAGTCACGGATGCGATCTGCAAGATGATCGAAGAGGATCGCATCAACGCGTCTTACGCGATCGAAACCGTGACGAATCAATATCTTTCCCTCTTCGATCGGATCGAGGATACGTATCTTAAGGAACGGGCGGAAGATGTCAAAGACGTCTCGAACCGACTCATCAAGAACGTCCTCGGCATCCCCATCATCGATTTTGCCGGTTTGAAAGAAAAGGTCATTGTCGCAACCACCGCCATCAGCCCCTCGGACATGGCGCGGATCGATCCCCTGTACGTCAAGGGCATCGTGACCCGTTTCGGCGGAAGAACTTCCCACAGCGCGATCATCGCGCGTCTCCTCGGCATTCCCACCGTATTCGGCCAGGAAACCGTCCTCGACCATGCGAAAACGGGAAACCAGGCCATCATCGACGGGACGCACGGCGAGATCGTGCTCGCGCCGAGCGCGAAAACGAAAGCCTATTACGAGGACCGGATCGAAGAGATCGTAAAACTGAAAAAAGAACTCAAGACATACGTCGACCGTCCCTCGGTGACCAAAGACGGAATGCCTGTTCGGCTGATGGGAAACATCACGTCGAGCAAGGATCTCTCGCTTTTGAAACAAGACAACGCCGACGGCGTCGGTCTCTTTCGGACGGAGTTCCTTTTTCTGAACCGGACGAGCGAACCGAGCGAAACCGAACAGTATGAAGAATACAAGGCCGTCCTTGAACGTATGGCCCCGAAGGAAGTCATCATCCGAACGGTCGATATCGGTGGCGACAAGCAGATCTCCTACCTCGACCAGGAAAAAGAACTCAATCCCTTTCTCGGTGTGCGTGGCATTCGCCTCAGTCTGAGACGTCCGAAGCTGTTCAAAACGCAGCTTCGCGCCCTTCTGAAAGCGAGCACCTCAGGCAATCTCAAGATCATGTTTCCGATGATCACG
>JAGYNT010000036.1 GCA_018399615.1 Acholeplasmataceae bacterium | reverse complement strand
CATCTGGTTTTCGATGAGTTGTTGACGAAGTTTGGCGCGTCGTGTCGGACCGAGGCCGACGTCTTTCAGCACGTTGTGGTCCTTTAGGATACGATTGATGGCATCCATGCCCAACGTGTCGACGATCCGTTCTGCCGTTTTCGGACCGATCCCATCGAAAAAGGAACTCGAAAGATAACTGATCAGTCCGAGTTCGGTTTGTTCCTCATTCTTTTCAAACGTCTCGACTTGAAGTTGTTTCCCGTATTTCCTGTGCGTGACCCACGTTCCCTTGAACGCGTAGGAAACATCTTCACCCAGGACAGGAAAATAGCCGACGATGGTGATCGATTGATCATCGTCGGTTACGACTCGGGCAATCGAGTAGTTGTTTTCCTTGTTGTGAAAGACGTAATTTTTGATTTTACCTTGAATCGTGTCCATGTGAACTCCTTAACGTTTATCTCGATTATATCACTGTTTCAGCGAGAAAAAAAGGAAACGAGTTCCTTTTTCACGTGTAAAGTCTTTGCTGTTTTTCAAAATAAACCGTATCGATGAAACCTGCCCCGAGGCAGACTTTCCCTTGATAAAACGCGCAGATCTGACCCGGAGTCACGGCTCGGACCTTTTGTGGATAGCGAAGACGGATCGTCTTGTCGTCAAGCCACTCGACGATGACATCGTGATCTTTCTGTCGGTATCTGAACTTCGCGGTCATCGGACCCGCAAGCGGTCTTCCCCGCCAAACGACTTCGGTGATGATCGCCTCGTCACTGTAGAGATACGGATGTTCGAACTTCGGTTCGACATAGAGCGTATTCGTCTTCAGATCTTTCCCGACGACATACCACGGTTCCGTCGTTTCGGTCGTGCCACCGATGCCAAGCCCCTTGCGCTGACCGATCGTGTAATTCATGAGTCCCGCGTGTTCTTTGATATACGTACCATCAAGTCTTTTGACGGGACCGGGCTGAGCGGGCAGGTAGTTGCTTAAAAACGCGGAAAAATGGCGTTCACCGATGAAACAGATTCCAGTCGAATCTTTCTTTTTCGCTGTGGGAATACCTTTGTCATGTGCGATTTTGCGAACCTGTTTCTTAGTCAGGTGGCCGATCGGGAAAAGCACGTTTTCGAGTTGTTCGCTTCTGAGCTGCGAAAGGAAATACGTCTGGTCCTTGTTCTCGTCCGCGGCACGTATGAGAGCCGGATTCCCGTCGATCATTTCCGTTCGGGCATAGTGCCCCATGGCGATCTGATCGTATCGGAAGTGTTTTGTCGCATAATCGATGAAAGCCTTGAATTTGATCTCGTTGTTGCATAGAACATCCGGGTTCGGCGTGCGATTTTTCTTGTATTCATCCAAAAAATAGGTGAAAACACGATCCCAGTAATCCTCGATGAAATCAACGCGATGCAAGGTCACACCGAACATCTTCGCGACAGAAAGCGCATCCCGATAGTCCTTTTCCTGTTCGCATTGTTCGTCTGTCAACGTAGGGTTTCCTTTGAGATCGCGATTCGTCGCACTGTCCCAGTTGCGCATGAAGACGGCTTCGACGTCATAGCCCTGTTCGAGAAGCAAAACGAGTGCGACGCTGCTGTCGACGCCTCCGCTCAAACCGATGATCACTTTTTTCTTCATGGAGATCACTTTTTCCTCGTAACATCGCTCGGCATCCTGTATTCACCGCGTGGAGACAGGGAAACGCTGAGCAGTTTCGGTCCTTCCGGCAGTGTCTGTCGCTTGAACTGTTGGGTATAGAAGCGCTTGAAAAAGCGATTGACATACGTGTCGATCCGCTTTTTTTCAAGTCCGAAAGCATGGTCGAGAAGCCACGCGATTTTCTCTTCTCCGGCACCATTGAGCAGGTGATGGTAAAGAATGAAATCATTGATGTCATAGTCGCCGATTTCCCGTTCCGTATCCTGATTTTTCACGAGTTCGGGTGAGACCGGTGCTTGCAATATGTCATAGAGAAGATCGCCCAGATAACGATAGGACTGCGTACTGTGGTATCTCACGAGTTCACGTACCCATGTCTTCGGCAAACCCGAATTGATCGCGTACATGCTCATGTGATCGCCATTGTAGGTCATCCAGCCGAGTGCGATTTCCGAAAGGTCTCCGGTTCCAAGAACGAACCCATGATACTTGTTGGCAAGATCCATGAGCGTAAGCGTCCGAATCCGTGCCTGGGCGTTTTCATACGTCACGTCTTTCACATCATGCCGGATGTCCTTGAGGTGTTCTTCGAGCATACCGTGGATCGGAATCTCAAGTGCGGTGATGCCCAGTTTTTCCATCAGTTTCAACGCCCGTGTCCTGGTTTCGCCTGACGTGGCTTCCGCCGGCATCGTGACGCCGATGATGTCTTTGACGTCACGTTTCATTTTTCTCATCGCCTGATGACTGACCAGAAGGGCGAGCGTCGAGTCGAGTCCGCCGGAAACACCCAGTATGATCTTGTCAATGCCCTTCGGCAAAGACTCGAGTCGTTTCATCAAGGCGTGCACCTGCAGCTCATTGACGAGATCGAGTTCCTTTTCTTCTTCTTTTTCCGGTAGAAAGGGGAGCGGATTGAGGGGACGTTCGAACGTATAGTCCGAGGTGTCCTCGAGTTCGAAGAGAACCGTCTCATACTCATCCTGTACGGCCATATGCATATCCCTGTACGTACTGTCCTGACGCTTTTGAAAGTTGATCGCATCGATATCCAGATCGACGACCAGAGCGGATGTCTTCTGGTGATACGTGCTGTCTTCGATGATCATCTGACCGAGACTCGCGACGAGTTTGTGCGGCGAATAGACGACCTCGGAACTCGACTCGAAATAGCCGGAGCTCGTGTAGACGTAGGCGTTGATCTGTTTGCGGGAGTGATCGATGACCGCCGCTCGTCGTTGACTGCGCTTACCGAGATACTCGGTTGAAGCCGAAAGATTGAAGATCAGGTTCGCACCCGCCAAACTCATGTCATCGCTCGGACTATAGGTCGCCCACAGATCCTGACAGACTTCGACACCGAAACGGATGTTTTTCTTTTCTTCCTGGAAAATCAGATAACCGAAAGGCACGTCCTGATCGAAAAGACGGATCGATTTGGTCGTCGTCTTGTATCCCGAATTGAACCAACGCTTTTCATAGAACTCCTTCGAGTTCGGAATGTAGTGTTTCGGTACGACCCCGAGTATGCGTTTTTCCTTGATGACGACCGCGCAATTGAAAAAATTGCCGTAAAGGTCGATCGGAACACCGAGAATGTATATGCCTTTGAAAGTCGTCTTTTCCATGATGATCCCAAGCGACTTTTTGATCCCTTCGATAAAAGATTCCTGAAAGAACAAGTCGCTAGCCGTATACCCGGAAAGGGAGAGCTCGGGGAAAACGACGATACTCGCCTCTGAACGATCGAGAGCCGATATGATCTCGTTTCGATTGTTTTCCACGTCACCGACGATGATTCGTGGCGTGACGGCCTCGATTTTGAGATAACCGTTTTTATACATGGTCATGCCTCATTTCATATAAGTTGTATGCTTCGATGTACTCCCGGACTTCTTTGGTCAACCACACGCATCTGAGTTCGTGCTCACGTCTTATTTCCGTCGAGGAAATGTCGGCATCGAAGTCGATGAATGTGAAATCGTGCGTGATGTCGGCGAATTTTCTCTCGGTCTCTTCCTCCGTAAGGGCGTTCTTTCGGGTCAGTATGATGAAGGGGTAACGTTTCAGCAGTTCCTCGTAGTTGATCCATTTTTTCAATCCTGCGAGTTGATCGGATCCGATGACGAAGTGTATGTCGTCATAGGTATCGTTCAGGCGCTTGAGTGTTTCAAGCGTTCCATGATACGGAGCTTTGGCTTCTTCATTCGATACGATGACTCTGTTCTTGTCCTTGAACAGGCGCTCGAGCATGTTTCGCCGATGCCAGAAAGAGACGAGTTCCGGTTTGTGGTAGTCATCGCCGACCGGCAACAACAAAACACGAGCGTGGTCGTAACGTTCGAGCAGTTTTTCCACGATTTCAAGGTGTGCTTTGGTCGGCGGGTTGAACGAACCGCCAAACACGAGAACCATTCGAATCACCACCACACATATTATACCATAATGATGGGGTCATGCCGAGTTCTTGAATTATGTTGGAGCATAATACTTTAAACCATTTCTAAATAGTGTTACAATAGAGTTGGTTCATAGAATATGCGTCATAAGACGTCTTGCAAGGAGCATGCCATTATGGATTTGAAAGACCGTTATTTCCAACAGATTCGCGCCAACAACATGCGCTTGACCAAAACCCGCAAAGCGATGATCGAAATCCTCGAGAATCAGCATTTGACGTTCAAAGAGATACAAAAAGCGCTCGCGGAGCGTGGCTTTTACAATGTCTCGACGATCTATAACAATCTCGAGTTTTTCATCAACCAGAAGATCGTCGTTGAAATCTACATCAACGATACGAAGTATTATGATCTCGCTCTCGGTAATCCGATGCACAGTGCCGACAGTCACATTCACATCATGTTGCGCGACACGAACAAGATCACCGAGATCAACGCCCCCGATATCTTCGACTACATTTCCACGCACGAGGAACTAAAAGATATCGACCTCGATTACATTCGTATCACGATCTCCGGTAAGCGCAAGCATCACTAGTTGGCAAAAGTGCGATTCGATTCGCACTTTTTTTATAGTGTGCGCGCGAACAGTTCGGCGGAGTTGTGGTTCGTCGCGAGTGGAATATGGTAGACGTCGCTCAAACGAAAGAGTGCCGATACGTCGGGCTCATGGGGTTGCGGGGTCAAGGGGTCGCGGAAGAAGAACATCATGTCGATGTGTCCGTTCGCGATCATCGATCCGATCTCCTGGTCACCACCCAGAGGGCCTGATTTTTTCAACCGGATTTTCAGTGACGAACGTTCCATCAGAATTTTACCGGTTGTCCCGGTCGCGTAAAGATTGTGAAGTTTGAAGACGTGTTCATACTTCAAGACGAATTCGATCATTTCCGGTTTTTTCTTGTCGTGAGCGATCAATGCGATGTTCATGTCTATGTCCTTTCTGCAGCCCTGAGTTTGGCGGAACGACTGCGCGAATTTGCCGATTTCTCCGCTTCGGAAGGATAGATCGGCTTTCGTGTGACGAGTTTCAATGGCGGTTTCTTCTCATCCATGATCGGAATGCCCGCCGGCATGTCCGACTCACTCATTTTCTTGAAATAGTGCTTGACGATGCGATCTTCGAGTGAATGAAAGGTGATGGCCACGATCCGACCACCGGGGTTCAGAAGATCGACGGAAGACGCCAAAGCCTCTTCGAGCGCCGTCAGTTCGTCGTTGACCGCGATCCGGAGTGCCTGAAAGACGCGTTTCGCGCTGTGTCCCTTTGATTTCGAATTGATACGGTCGGTAATCGCGACGAGTTCACCGGTTGTCGAGAGCGGTCTTTTTTCGATGATTTTTCTGGCAATCGGATAACTCCTTTTCTCTTCACCGTAAAGATAAAAGATACGCGCCAGTTCATCGACGTCATAGGTGTTCAAAATGTGTCTGGCCGTAATCTTTTGATCCCGATTCATCCGCATGTCGAGCAAGGCATCGGCGAGATAGGAAAAACCACGCGCTTCATCATCGATCTGAAACGATGACAGACCGAGGTCGAAAAGCATGCCGTCGACATGATGGATACCGCGCGCTTCGAGTTCTTTTTTCATGTATCGGAAATTACTCTTGATGATGACATAGCCGTCTTCACCTTCGAGTATGTTCCTGGCATAATCGATCGCGAAATCATCCTGTTCGAAAGCAATCAGAAGACCCTTGTCAAGACGCTTTAAAATCGCCTGACTGTGCCCTGCACCGCCCAGCGTCGCGTCCACGTATATTCCATTGGGGTCGATCTTGAGATGCTCGATCGCTTCATGCATCAATACGGGTTCGTGTTTCATGTATCGTTCCTCACTAGAACTATATCGATAAAAGGCTGTTTTGTCAATAGAACAAAAGAAAAAGGTGCCTTGGGCACCCTTCCTCAATCCTCTTTGGATTCTTTTTTGGTTAGTACTTGTTGACCCTTGTAATAACCGCTGTTTGGCGTTACCCGATGTGGGAGCGTAAATTCGCCGGTTTGTGGACAAACAACTAATGCCGGTGCGCTCAATTTATAGTGCGTACGACGCTTTCTCTTAGCTGTCTTTCCTGTTCTCCGAAATGGAACAGCCATTCGTTCACCTCCTATTTTTCATATATTTTATCTAGATCAGCACATGCAGGTGAGTTCCTGGCGTCTTCGACGTCATCGACATCAGCATCTGGATGATAGATGGTGTAAGGTTTTTCGGATACGATGTATCCGAAGACGATCGGCTCGAGATCGAGCGGATTGTCCAGACGATAATCCGCCTTGTCATCGTTTCCGAACATGATCTTTGCCGTAAAATGCATGGGATATTCGACCGGCATGAGTGTCTTTGAACAACCAAGCGTCAGAAGGACGTCAACCGTGATGTCCGCGATGACCCGATCGCCTTCGACGACCAAATCACCCGTGACGCGGGCCGGCTTGATGTCAAGCATGTCAGCGATATCCGTGATGTAAGAGCGATAATCGACCGTGCAATCGAATGTTTTCCGATTGGTCAGATCCTGCAGGAGCCACTTCATGAAATCACCTCAACGAAGTCATTATACAAAATGTCTCCCGGAAAGTCAAAGATAGTGTTTATCTCTTGCCGCGGATATGGTGCTTGAACTGCTCGAGAATCATCTTTTCCTGATCGGTCAAAAGCGACGGCAGGCGATAAGATTCGTAGAGACGATGATTTCGCAAGTGGAAAGGTATGAGGGTCCCGTCGATCAAAGTCAATTCCAGATCGAGCATCAGGTACTTGGGATTTTCGGAATGGTCGAATTTGAGCGCCGTTTCCATGTGAACGACATCGAAGTAGTTGAATTCGCCCGCGATATCAAACGCGATATTGCCGGTCCGGTGATCGACATTGCATTGGTGATAGAAAAGTGAGGTCTCACCGAAAAAAAGCGTCGTGACCAAAGCCTGATCATAGAGCAGAACCGTCGACTTATCCTCTTTCTGGACAAGACGATAGGAGACACGGTCTTTTTTGGTGAAAGAATCGGGAACCTTGATCATGATGGGCGCGTTGGACGGATAGTCGTTCTTGTCGATCGAAGACAGTTGTTCCGCACGCTCGATGATCTGATCGTAATCCGCTTGGATCAAGTGCTCGATCGAGTCTTTTTCCTTGCCTGTGTACTTGTTGAAAAACTTTTTCATCACATGCGCTCGATTTTTCGTTTCCTTGCTCTTTTTCATTTCATAACCACCTTTCACTTTACAGTTCATTTTATCAAATTTCTAAGTGTTTAGTCAATAATAAACGGGTATTTGTTTCAATATCTCCGCTTTTCATCCGCGATTTGCGCATTATATCGTGTCAGACCAAAATACCTTCGGCGATCAAGTCTCTGATTTCTTCGGTTCGTGCATCGAGTATATAATCTTCGATCCGATGTTTTTCCATGATTCGATCGATCGAATCATGCGTGTACGGCTGACCGATGAAGGCTTTCTCAAACGGTTCAAGCGATTTCTTGTCGAAGAAATCGCCCTGCAAGGACAATCCGTTGATGATCCCTTCCCTGAGATCGAGTTGCACTTCCACCAACCCGCCGCTGATACGCTTTTTCAATATTTTCGTATGCGGGGGTTGCTTCTGGAAAATCCAATCCTTCGACTGATACTTCTTGGCGAGCTGTTTGATATAGAGAATCTCTTCGAAACTCAGTTCATGGACCTGGTCGGTCATCGTCTTTTCGAAATGATCGATCAGTTCTTCCTGGCTCATCCCGTTCAGATACGGTTTCAAGTTCGTAACACGCGATCGGACGCTGTTGATCCCCTTCGAAACGAGTTTTTCATCGCTCGGCGTAATCGCTCGAACCATCGTTTCAAGGTCGCAGTCGTAGAGAAACGTCCCGTGCATGAGCATCCCGTACCGGTTTTGCAGAAAGGCGTTTCCGGAAATCTTTTTCCCCTCGTAGAGGAGGTCGTTACGACCGCTGAACTCGATCGTCACCCCGAGTTTCGCCATGGCATCGATAATCTTGCTCAAATAGGTCTTGAACGTGAATTCCTTGTTGACCTTTTTCGTGATGATCGAAAACATGGTGTTTCGGTGATCGGCATAGACGCATCCGCCACCGGTCGGACGCCTGTAGATATCGATGTTGTTTTCTTTGAGAAAATTCACGTTGACTTCATTTTCAATCAATTGGTTCTTCCCGACGACGACGCCATGGATCTCCCACGTGAAAAAGTAGGTTTCATCGTCTTTCAACAGTTTGGTCAGTATGTATTCTTCCAAAGCGAAATAGAAATAGGGCTTGAGATTCCCTTCGTTGTGATGGCGAACAAGGATCATGAAAACACCTCTTCTCAAACGGTAGTCTAATCTAAATTATACCACGAAAAGACAAAAAGAAAAGAGCAGTTGCTTTTCAACCGCTAATTTCTGAATAAGCCTTTGAATTTGTCCCATGCGCTGTCTTTGGCCTTCTTCTCGTGTTTGGCGAGTTGTTCGTAGAGCCGTTTCTCTTCCGGACTCAGATTCTTGGGAACGGTTACCTCGATGACGACATGCTGGTCGCCCTTGCGCTTGGTGCGGATATTCTGAACGCCCTTGTCGCGCATTCTCAAAACCGTACCGTGCTGCACACCCGGAGGGACTTTGAGATCCACGTCGCCGTAGATCGTCGGTATTTCCACCTTCGTTCCGAGTACGGCTTGGGTAACCGTGATGGGAATTTCCAGAATGATGTCATCATCCTGTCGTTTGAATACCTTGTGCGGTCGAACTCTGAAGGTGATATAGAGATCGCCCTCCGGTCCGCCCTTGGATCCGCCGTTGCCATAACCGGCGACCTTCAAAGACATGTTGGTCTGTACGCCGGCGGGGATATTGACATCAACCGTCTTGGTCGTGCGAACACGGCCCTGACCGTTACATGTCGAACACCGTTTCTTGATGATTTTTCCTTGCCCGCCGCACTTCGGACATACCTGTTGCGTACGCATCTGTCCGAATAGCGTCCGTTGTTCGACGTTGACGTAGCCCGACCCGTGACACCGGTCACACGTCTCGACGTCTTTACTCGATTCGGCCCCGACGCCGTGACAGACCGGGCAGTCCTCTTCGATCTCGACGTTGACTTTCTTTTTCGTTCCGAGCACCGCTTCCATGAAATCGATGGTCATCGTTCGCTCGATATCCGAGCCGCGTTGCGGACCGGCCGGATTCTGACGTTGCCTTTGACCGCCACCGAAAAACTGGCTGAAAATGTCACCGAACCCGCCGAAATCACCGAACCCGGCATTCTGACCGCCACCGAACCCTTGGAAAGGATTGCCCTGATGGCCGTAACGGTCGTAGTCCTGGCGCTTGCTTTGATCACCTAGGACATCATAGGCTTCCTGGACTTCCTTGAATTTCGCTTCGGCATCCGGCTCTTTCGATACGTCCGGGTGATACTTTTTCGCTAGAGTCCGATAGGCTTTTTTTATCTCGTCTACAGTTGCTTCCTTGCTGAGGCCAAGGATCTCGTAATAGTCTCTTTTGTTCGCCATATCATCAACTCCGCAATGAATGAGGGGCGATGCCCCTCATCTTATTTTTCTTCAAATTCCGCATCAACCGTCTGGTCGTCTTCCTTCTTGTCGCCCTCAGTCTGCCCTTCGCCCTGTTGCGATGCCTGTTGCTGTTCCTGTGCTTTCTGATAGGCCTTGGCGGCGATTTCCTGAGCTTGTTTCTCAAGACTTTCTTTCTTTTCCCGGATCTGATCGAGATCGTCACCCTTGAGTGCTTCTTCAAGTTCCTTGATCAGGTTTTCGATTTCGCTCTTCTTCGCTTCATCGACATCTTCTTTCAGGTCTTCGAGCGCCTTGTTCGTATGGAATACGAGGTTGGACGCTTCGTTTCTGAGATCGGCCTCTTCGCGTTTCTTCTTGTCCGATTCGGCCTGTTCTTCCGCTTCCTTGACCATGCGATCGATCTCTTCCTGATTGAGCGTATCGCTACTCGTAATCGTAATCTTCTGTTCCTTGTTCGTACCGAGGTCTTTCGCCTTGACGTTGACGATTCCGTTGGAGTCGATGTCGAAGGTCACTTCGATCTGCGGAACACCGCGTGGTGCCGGTGGGATGTCGCCGAGTTGGAAGCGTCCGAGCGTCTTGTTGTCGGCAGCCATGGAACGTTCACCTTGCAGGACATGGATATCGACGGCGGGTTGATTGTCCGCTGCCGTGGAAAAGACCTGGGACTTCGAGGTCGGAATGGTGGTGTTCCGTTCGATCAACTTGGTGAAGACGCCACCAAGCGTTTCGATACCGAGCGACAGTGGTGTCACGTCGAGCAAAAGAACATCCTTGACGTCACCGGAAAGCACGCCACCTTGAATGGCTGCGCCCATCGCGACGACTTCGTCGGGGTTGACGCTCTTGTTGGGATCCTTGCCGAGTTCGTTTTTCACCATTTGCTGAACGGCGGGGATCCGGGTCGATCCGCCGACGAGCAAGACCTGGTCGATCTCTTTCGTGTTCAGTTTCGCATCGGCAAGCGCGCGACGAACCGGTCCGACGCACCGATCGACGAGCGTTGACGTCAGTTCATTGAATTTGGCACGCGTCAGCGTCATTTCCAAGTGAAGCGGACCGGAATCACCCATCGTGATGAAAGGCAGGGAAATCTGTGAGGATGTTACGCCACTCAACTCTTTCTTCGCTTTTTCCGCCGCGTCCTTGAGCCTTTGAACAGCCATCTTGTCCTTGGAAAGATCGATGCCGTTTTCCCGCTTGAACTCACTGACAAGATAATTCATCACGAGTTCATCGAAATCATCGCCAC
>JAGYNT010000035.1 GCA_018399615.1 Acholeplasmataceae bacterium | reverse complement strand
ATTGCCGATTTTCATGAGATCATCCATAAGTACGGAAACTTCCCGCTCTTTCTCTCGCCCTTCGAAGAGATCGATATAGATTCGATAGGCCTCGAGATCACCTTGCATGGCATGCTTGCGCAAGAGCGGCTTCGCCTGCTCCTGCTCGCCACCGGCCATCAAGGCATCGATCAGCATACGTTCATAGGCTGCTCTTCCCCATTCGCGCTCATGCCTTTCCAAAGCCATGTTCGCACAATGGACGGCAATGAAATAATCTTTTTCGTTCATGGCCCTCTCGTAGGCGATCATCAGTAGTTTTTTGTTTTCGAGATGGTCATGAAGATAGTCTCTGGACATATTCTCGTCAGGAAACAGCGTCATGTTTCGATACATGGCGATCTCGAGTTTCTCCCGAACATGAATATCGAGATCGGGTTCACCAAGATGTGTGTTCAACAGATTGAAGAACGCGTCTTTGGTCTTGGGACAACGCGTGCGCGACATCGCGAGAAGATACTCACCGATACAGCAATCGAATGACAGCGACGAGTCTTCATGAAGAAACCGATCGAGCTCCGAATAGATCTCGCAGCGCGCCTCTGCGTCACCTTCGTACTTATCGATGATCGCATCCAGATATCGGAAACAACTGCTTAATACCTCCGGCGCGAAATCCGTATCATAGCTGTTTGAGAGCATCGCTTCCTTCATGGCGGCCTGAATCATTTTGATCGCCGTCGAAAGAGATGGATTATTCATCGCTTCCGTGAAGATTTCGTCAAGAATCTCATACGCCTCTTCCCAGCTTCGATCGATATCATAATAACCGAAAACATCGTTCTTGATTATTTCGATGGCGTCCCGAACTGAACGTCTTGCAAGCTTGATCCGGTTGTCGTCATGGTCATGTCGGTAGATAAGCATCCGGGAAAGCTCCCTGTTCTCTGAAACCAGGCTGGACAAAAGATCCTCAAGTGGCTCTCTTTCCATCGATCGGATGATCTCGCGGACACGATCATCCATGTCCAAAAGTTCTTCCTCCTCGTCGTCAGCGAAATCGAGTTCGTCATCACTCGAGATCGCGATCAGGAGAAGCGCGACGTGCTTGCAGACGGGACCGTGATCATATGGACACGAACAATGAAAATCGATGATGTTGCCATCTTCATCAAGCGTGGCGTTCACGTCGTAGTCCCTGGTTCCATGCGCGACTAGACTGTATGTCAGTCCCTCTTTTTTGAATTTACTGAAGCTAAGACCATAATAGAGGTCAGCTCCCCTGTCATAGATGACGGGATCGATCGCATCTTCAAAATTTTTGATATTCATATCCATTCTCCCTCGATCAGGCGTGGTGATTGTTCTTCTCTTTCATAGCTTATTTTATCACAAAGACCCGTTGAAGTCATCGGCAAATCTCTGGTTTCATGATTGAATCCGATCACATGATCAGCTCTGTCTTTTCAGTCATTCAAGCAATATGTATTCATATTGTTTTGCAGTTTTTTGGCAATATCATTATGTATATTTGATTTTTATGGTATTATGTATGTGTATATTGTCACATTACGGCAATAAAGGAGTGTTCTCATGCTATTGAAATTCTCGATTTCAAACTACAAATCTTTTCTCGATGAAGCGGTGCTCAACATGATTCCCGCTCCGAAACAGAAAGATCTGAACTACAGCATTCTTAAAACCAAAGTCAAAGCGAAGACAATCAAAGCACTCTCCTCCTCCGTCATCTACGGACCGAATGCCTCAGGGAAATCGAATATCATCGGAGCTTTGGAAACCTTTCAGGCGATCGTCTCCAGAGGAAACATCAGAAACCCCTCAGGTGCCACGGGGCCGAACCACGCCATGTACAGACTCGAACTCATTCCGAACAATACCCTGAAACATGCGAGGCCGGTCCGCTTTCGCATCGCGTTCGTCACGGATGACTCACAGATCGACTATGCGCTCGAACTGGACCTCGGTTTATTTCTCGATGTCGACCACAAAAGGAAAATCACCCGTGAAACGCTTTACATCAACAAGGAACTCGTCTTCGAGCGAAACGAGAATCACGTCGAAGTCGAGCGGAAACATCTGTTCAAACCGATCGATACGAAACGATCATCGATCACCGACCGGATGATCGATGAGTTGACCAGACAAGGATTGAAAGATGACGAACTCTTTTTGAGCAACGGCTTCAAAAACATCGTCAACCAGGACCTGGCCAATCAGGTTATCCAATGGTTTTCCAACAAACTGCAAATCATATACCGCGTGGACCAATCGAACATAACGGAAAAACACGAGCAGGGACTGACTTTCAACAGGAAACAGAAACTGACGAATCTCGCACGTGCATTCGGTGCCGAGACGGATGAAATCGGCTTCTTTTCATCCGAAGAAAGTTCGATTGCCCGACTCTCATCCCTGATCAAAGTCTCAGAAAAAGATGATTACGTCTTACCCGCAGATGTCTTCGAGTCCTATGGCACCATAAGGTTTTTGAACCTTTTCACAAAAATCGAACGGACATTCTTTCAAGGGGGTACGCTTTTGATCGATGAGTTCGATGCCTCCATCCATCCGATGGCATTGCTAAGCATCATCAACACATTTCATAATGATGAACAGAACAGAAAAAACGCCCAATTGATCTTCAATACCCATAATCCGATCTTTTTGAAACCGAGCGTCTTCCGAAGGGACGAAATCAAATTCATCGAAAGAGATGATCGCGGGAAAAGTACGATCTATTCCTTGGCCGACTTCAAGACATCCGGTGAATCGGGTGTCCGAAAGACGACGGACTACATGAAAAACTATTTCATCAATCAATACGGAGCGATCAAGGATATCGATCTCTCTTCATTCTTTGATGCTGACTGTTGAACACTTCCCTGACAAAATCCCATGATTCGTCTTGGAGAACGACATTTGAACACACTGTCATTTCTCAGACCAGATCTTCGCCTCTTTGACTTCATGAAGAATTTGCATACACCTTTTTTTGGACAGTTTCATCTCAGAAATCATACGAATCAGATCCGACTCCGTCGGTTTTCCTTCTCCCGCAACCGTCATCTCATGTTCCGCCTTGTTCGGTGTCCGAATCAGATCGAACGCCGGAGACAAACGATATCCACATGCTCCTTCATCATAGAGAAAGGCATGATTTTTCCCGTGGTCATCCTTGTTTTCAAACAAAACATTGAAACACATCCTCCGATACGCCTCATACAAGTCATTCTGATCAACCGATATCTTCTGGATGACTTGAAAAAGGTGCATATAGTCCAAGTTGGGAATACGATGCGTGGTTTCCAAAATTCCCGATAAGGAAATCATGTGAACCCTTCGATTCCGCAATCGATCAAAACGCCTCGTCCCGAAATATCCGCTGTTTGTTTTCGATGGAAACAAAGAAAAAGAAGAAACGTCAATTCCGGATTTTTGAGCCAGAAGATTCGTTTCATATTCGGATTTCCCGATATCGATCGGATCGATCGATGCCGGGAATTTGACGATCCAGTCCGAATCGTCCATTCGCACGTGCGCTTTCGGATTCGCTCCTCCGCTCGAACCTCCGGCATGATAGAGATGATCCAGATCGCTATCCCGATACGTTCCGCCAAGAATTCTTTTCACTTCGAGAGCGAGCTCATCAAAGTCGACAAGATCATCCCTATTCAAAAACGATTGTGTCGGTTCATAGGCGAGTGCACCCAATCCGTTCCACCCGATCAATGCCAGGCGAAACAGTGGTGAGGACGCTTCAAAAGAAACGCCTCTACCGGCAAGCATCCTTCGGACCAGGAGTTCACCCCAGCCATCCGGTAACGAGTCACCAAAGACACCGAATAAGCCGCCGAAATGACCTGACTTCGAAATACCGGGCAGTTGAATAAGCGGAAGAAAAGGGCGATATGGAAAAACCTGCGAAACCCACTCGTCATCGTACTGAAAGGCGATTAGAGCCTTTTCGATTTCCGCCAGGATAACCGACAATGCGCTGATTGTATGTAACGGTCAGTTTTCTTATATCGACTTTCATCCTTTCATATCCTTGATGTTCTTGATGATCTCATGTTCCAAGATGATCGAAATCCTTCAAACAACCAATCGTTGAGCTGATTCTCAGCAACGAACGTAAAGAAGATATCTCCCGTCGACTCGAACCTCCTGATCGAGCCGTAACTGACCCCGGACCTTCGTGCTCCAGTTCTTTTTGAGTCAGTCCGGATTCTTTTCTTCTCTTGACGAACATATGACCAGTCCATCCGTGATGGACTGGTCCGTCTCAACATTAACAAAGTCCTTAATATCGAATGTGTGTGTCTCATGGTGCTCATATTTTGTCATTTTCATATAAATATTATATCGCTAATATATTAACGGTAGAATCGTTTGGTTCCGCCGATCATAGAAACCAAAGGATGATTCCGTATCGGCAAAGAATAGAATCGTTTTTCCTCTCTCATAAAAATGTCGGACCATAAACAAGAAAAGTATATAGTACGCTGTATAACATTACCTAACGAGAAAGTACTCTCCAAACTGTGTTTTTGACAATTTTGTTGAATGCGGCAACGGACTTGGCCGCAATCACAAAATCAATCGATGATCCATTTCCCGTTAGAAGAAACGCAGCAATAAGCAATCGCTCCATAATGCCTATAAGCCCACGCCTGCGTTTTATATGACCGTCATCTTCATCAGATAGCAAAGCCGGGAACCTCTCGAACAACACCCCAAATGCAGGCGTTGCCGGTCTTGCTTAGAGTAAGATTGCAAGCATGTAATCCACGTAGGTTTTATTGAAGCCGATTTCCGCCGTGCGAAACATGTCCATAATATGCGACAAGCAACGAAACACCGATGTGAGCGAGTTGATCAGGAAAAACAGATTCTTGATTCTTTCCAAAGCCTTTACTTGGCTAGTTATCATAATATTTATTATTGTTTAAAACAAAGTGACTTGATGTAGAAATAAATCCCTAATAAATTGTCAGTCATACAATGTGAAAACTGTAGATGAAGACAGGAACAAATAAACAAAAGAGTGTTTGAACTATCCTACGTTTTATAAAACCTTTTACCAACAACTTTTCATTCCCTTTTTTCTCTACCTTGCTGTCGTTTTGCAAGTAGAAGTCCACTAAAAGTGAACAATAAGCAATAATCTAATCAACATGCCCGTTCTCTTGCTCAATGTATGATCTTGACACTCGTCATCACATGGACATAATTCAAGTATTTCTGCTTTGTATTTCTCATATATTGTCGAAGTGCTTTGATTGAACTGATTTGCAACTTCTTTGATATGAACGTATCGTTCAATCCGTATTCATTGATTGAGTGAGATATCAACTCACACGTTGTTTTCAGTCCCAATTGATTTTAAAGAATAACACAAATCAGGAGCTGTCTCCAAGTGTACATTCCAATGCGTCATCACGACCATGAATGTAGATATTCAGAAAAAATCTTCAATTTATTCGTGGAACTCCTGGTTTTACCTTGTCGATTGCCTTGCGGGCATGCACCAGACTTCGCCATCACTTTTATATGGAGAATCAATATGACCATGATCGAAGGGAAATCTCTCGATGCCTATCCCAAAACGCATTTTTGGTTGGAAACATTTCCAATTCGATTCTATGTATGATTTCAAGCAAGTGATCCGGACGGACAAACAACCCCTGGAACTCATCTCCAAGGGTAACCGCCAGTCTTTTTTGATATCTCCCAAGGTATAATGTGTTCAGTTCCACGATCAAGTATCTTTCCAACCGTTCCTGAACTTCTCTTCTTTCTCCCAATGATTTCGATAAAACGATATCACCCACGATTGCATAGTACATCGAATCCTGTCGATTTAAGCCGCATTAGCTCGTACTTAGAATGATTTAAATCTTTCTCATATCATCCCGATTTAATAAACCAATCATGTGCTGTGGATTTCTCTACATCTTTCAGCCTTGGCTGTTTTCAGTGACATTTACCCTGGTCTTTGTAATCACCTCCCACATAATCATTATACGTCCCCTTTTTCGTATTTAAGGCGAATTTATTGTATTTTTCGTATTTTAAGACAATTTATGTGTTTCGGCATCATAGGCGAATTTTTAGGATATTCTGGTGAATACACTGAAGATCATGTCCACGATCGTCCAACAATGGATACCTGAAACGCTTCTGTCGGAAGCTTCCACCGACACGATCAAGGATGCCTTTTCGGTCCTCGGCCTCGATCAGGAAGCGGTTCTCTTCGTCGACGTGGAGCCAGTAACGCTTTCGATCGTCTATTACACCAATGACGCATCGAAAACCTGGGAAGACGTCTTACTGACACCCTGAACATAGTTTCGGACAAGCCCTGTTTTCATAAGGTCATCTCATGATGGCCTTTTTTCTTGCCTCAGATTTCAGGGCTCTGTCATTATGTTCTTGACAATATGAGTACACTCATTATATAATACAAACATCAACCGGCAATCACGGAGTTCATGAACATATCGCTTAAGCGAAAGGTTTTTTTGTGTTGAAACATGTCAGAATGACGATTGTTTTAAATTCCCAAAAGAAAGGTGTGTTTTTTATGATGCGTAGAATATCAGGTCTATTGTTCGTCTTTCTCGTTCTTTTTTCATTGGGGGCATGCAAGGATTCCGATCCGGTGTCGATCGTTTCGATCGACATCGACGAAACGAGTATCGAAGCGTTCTATCATATGGACGAATTCGACCTCTCAAAGATCGAAATCATCCTTGACCACGAGGACGGAAGCAGCACGCGCGTTCCCCTCGACGAAAGCATGCTCACCGGCGAAGACCTCGCCTTGCTCGAAACGACAGGCACCCATACGATCACCGTCTATCATGCCTCGCATGAGACCGTGATCACGATCGTCATCCTCGAAACGGGTGCGACCGAACAGACGATTCTCTTCGAAACCGGCGAAGGATCACAGGTCGATCCTTTGATCGCCTATTCCGGGACATCGATCGATGCCCCGACGGACCCACAAAGAGAAGGGCATACCTTTCTCGGCTGGTTTACGGACGAATCTTTCGAAACGCCTTATGTTTTCGACGTCATGCCCGAAGAGGACCTCTCGCTTTATGCCAAGTGGGAAATCAACACGTATCAGGTGACCTTCTATGACAGCGACGGCGTCACGGTGCTCGGCACGTCTATGGTCGACTACGGCGGAAGCGCCGTCGCTCCCGAAGATCCGACAAAGGAAGAAGACGAGGAATTCATCTATGTCTTCAACGGTTGGGACAAGGACTTTACCGATGTTCGAGAAGACATGGATGTGTTCGCGACCTACGTGACACCGACCGTGTCCTATACGGTCAACTTCTGGAACTATGACGGAACACTCCTGAAAGAAGAGATCGTCTTCCACGGTTTCGATGCCACCGCTCCCGAAGTACCCGCAAAACCGGATACCCCGCAGTTCACCTACGTCTTCGACGCTTGGGACCAGGACTTCACACATGTACAGGAAGACCTGGATGTGTTCGCGCTCTTCACGTCGATAATCAGGACATACACGGTCACTTTTCTGGATGATGACGGGACACTTTTGAAAGAAGAGCACGTCAAATACGCCCAGCAAGCGACCGCTCCCGATGACCCCTTCAAGGAACACCACACCTTCACCGGCTGGGACGAAACATTCGATCGGATCGTATTCGACCTGACCGTTACCGCACGGTATACGACCAACACCTACACGGTGACTTTCAAGGACCATGACGAAACGGTTCTGAAGACGGAAAGCGTCCTCTATGACACGGCAGCCACCCCACCTGAAGATCCTTTTAGAAACGGATACACGTTCATCGGCTGGGATAAGCCGACAGACACCATCACAGGCGATCTCATCGTTCATGCCTTATACGAGATCGCCACCTATCAACTGACCTTCGAAGACCATGACGGGACCATTCTCCACATGGAATCGTTCGAATACGGATCGAGCCTCTATGAAGTCGTCATCCCCCAAGAACCGGAACGAGCTTTATCACACCTTCGACGGTTGGCAGACGCTTCCCGAAACGATGCCTCATTACAACCTCATCTACACGGCGACCTATACCAACATTATCCTGATATCACCATGGTCCAAGTCGGTCGTACCGTGACGTGATGTATACGGTCCCTACCGGGGCAATGACCATACGACATCAACCGTCGAGGGCGGTTACTTCATGGCGGTCTATGAAACGAGGTATGGTGTCGGTATTCCATCCGACAATGGGCGGAAGAAAACGATTACCACTTCCAAAACCCCGGCAGAGAAGGCGATAGCGGAACAGACGGGATGCCGCCGACCGAAGACAACAAAGACAACCCGTCACCTACGTCTCCTGGCGAGACGCCATCGTATGGGCCAACGCCTGTCCGAGAGACCTTTCTGCATCCGGTCTATCGCACGGAAACGGGAGAGTATCATAAGGGATGCGCGGGAGCCGCGAATGGCGCCGTGGTCGATGCCGCGATCCAGACCGATCACAACGGCTACCGCCTGCCGACATCGGACGAGTGGAATATGGCGGGACGTTGGCGTAACACCGACAGCATTTGGATCCATCCTGGTCGGCGAAAGGTACTGACACCGGGAAACTATGCGAGTGGAGCGACCGACAACTACCTGAACGAAGAGGCGACCGTGCCGTCGCCTGGTACTCGGGAGCTCCTGGCGCATCGTTCACAAGACCGGCCGGAAATAACCATGCCCAATCATCTCGGCCCTACGACATGTGCGGAAATGTCTGGGAATGGACCTATACGGCACAACTTATGCACGCATCATACGTGGCGGCAGTTACAGCTATATCGAATCGATCACGTCGGTTATACTCTTGGCCTTCAATACGACACAGGCTTCCGTCATGGGCTTCCGTCTGGCAAGAGGATAGGATTCTTCGTTTCATAGCTCTCCCCTCTAAGACCCGATCTTGAAACACGAAAAAATAAAACAAAGAAAGAGTCTTTTCGGTTCGCCCGAAAAGACTTTTTCCGTTCTTGTCCCGTCATGGTCAAGAAAACGAGATCACATCTTCATCGCGAGAATCGCTGCGGCATAGGCCGGGTCGATGCTCGGTCCCTGGATTCCATCTTTGAATCGATTTGCCCGATCTTGTCATAGAGCATCCGACCGAAATCCGTCCACCCGCGTTTCCCAGCGCTCCGACGATGACGACCTTGGGTTCATCGAAGTTCAAATGTTCATAAACGGTTTTTGACGGCGAGCGAAAGCTCGCTCGTGGCGTTTCACCATGATTTCCAAAGCTGATTCATTTTCCTTGCATCGGCGAAAGCGGTCACGACTTGGTAAGCGATGCGACCTTGGTCCGGATCCGGATAGAGCTTTGCCGTAACCGGGAGAATATCATCCGTCGTCCAAAGGCCGATCCTTTCTTCCGATCGTTTCCGTAAACATATCCGCCTTCCGTCCATCGACGCATCGCTTTTTCATGGCCTGCTTTTCCGGCATCGAACGCGCTCCTCGATCCCCTTCCCGAAAGCCCCAGCCACCACTCTTATAGTATTTTTTTTTGTCCTGGCCAAAGGCGACCATCCCCGTACCGGCGACGCAACGATGCCCTCATCGAACGCTTCTCCGCTTGCCAGAGCGTTTTCCATATCGTTTCGACCTTCGAATGACGTCTTCTCGGTTATCCCCGGCAACCTCTTGACGACGGTTTCACACCTTTGAAATCGGATTCGGTCAGAACACCGCCGAGACCGACGAAAACGGACTGGAACACCGCTTTTTCCCCGCCCGGAAAAAAGCCGGAAAGCGCTTCGTACATACTCTGATACGTCTCTTTGGCCGAAACGGTATCGGTACCGAAGGCGTCCGCCGGTGCCTTCATGGACGCATCTTTTGTTTCCGTCGATGACATACAGACTTTCGTCTTTCGTGCCGCCTCCGTCGATTCCCAGATAATATGCCATAAGCGTCTCTCCTTATCGTCCTGTTACGCTCTCACGATATCCTAAAAGGGGCGTCTTGTCAATAGAAGCCCCCCCAAAGACAAGGATTTTTGAGAACACGTCAACCAACCCGAAACCCTTAATGTATTGTAAATGTATCATATCTATGCTACAATAGACCCATGATACGACAAAGGAGTGGTTCAGGTGGCCATGCACATGGTAGAAAAGACACCCTTATACATCCAGATCCGCAACAACATCCGGCAACGCATCGAAAACGGCGACTGGAAAGAAGGCGAACTCATACCGAGCGAAAAAGAACTCGCCTTGGAATACGGCGTCAGCCGCGTCACCATCCGCACGGCGATCAAAGCGCTCGTTTCCGAACAATACCTGATCCGTCGCGCCGGCTATGGGACGACCGTCCTTAAAAACAAGTCCGCGCTTTCCAATTTCACCATGGTCCGAAGTTTCACCAACGAAATGAAGGAAATGGGACTTCCCAGCAAAACGATGAAAGCCGAACTGAAAGAGATCGAAGCCGATAAATTCCTATCGAGCATCTTCAACGTCAAGGAAGGCACGAAACTCTATAACCTCAAGCGCGTCCGAGGGACCGTCTTGCCGATTCTCTATTCCGATACCTATCTCATCCCGGTTGTCGTCATTCCCGATGACAAAGACGTGCTCACGGGATCCCTTTATGCCTACTTGGCTTCCAAAAACGTCCTTTTCAGCCATTTCGAAGAATTCGTGAGCGCCGTCAACGCCTCGAAACACATCAGGCAGTTACTAAAAATCTATGATGACGCCCCCCAACTCAAACGCAAGCGCTACAGCTACGATGAAACGAATCGTCTGATCGAATATACCGAAACCTACTACAACGCCGCCCATTACGAATACCGCACGCAGATCTTTTACCGAAGGACATAGTCCTTTTTTTCTTCATTTCAACAAATGTATCATAAATGTATTGTCTTTTGCCGGATAATGTGATATAGTGATTTTAGAAAACGCTTACAAGGAGCGCACATGAAAACAATGGGAACCATCCTCCTCCTGGCATCGGTTCTGATTCTGGTATCCTGCCGAAAAACCGACGACCCGGATCCATCGGACGTCGTGATCGAGGATTGCCAGGTGTTTTCTCCTGAATATGTCGGTGACATGATCCCGATCATGAAGATGGAATCCCCACGTTCGACGTTCACCGGCAACAAAGACGACTTCGTCAACCCCTGCAAACCGGTCGAGGTCGCGCCACTTCTTTTCACGTCGTCTTCCATCCGAACGCACCAGGTCACGTTCACGTTCGAACACGTCTATCCGCTCAAGTCCGTCCTTTGGACGCACGTGGAAGAAGACGGGGTACACACGGTCGAAAACGTATCGGTCGACATCTCCCTAAACGGTCTTCGTTATCAGCGCCTCCATGAAGATTACCTACTCAAAGAAGATGAAACCGAAATCGATCTGTCCGTCACGGCCAAATCGATTCGTTTCGTCTTTGAAGCGAATGAGAACACCTACGGCATCCAGCACCTCCGTTTCACCTTGGACGAAGGATTCATCATCAAAGAGGATTTGGCCTTCACGAATGCTTTCGACCGGACATCCGGATGGACCGGTGC
>JAGYNT010000034.1 GCA_018399615.1 Acholeplasmataceae bacterium | reverse complement strand
TATATTTGACGATGATTCCTGTTCAATACCATGTGAACTTGAGCCAACCTCACCGTCGAACCATGGATGAAAGCATGCGTTCATATTCATATGTCCATTGTCGAAACTATTCTATGCGTATAATTTATTCACATATCGCTATGTGGAAATAGATCTCAATCGCTGTACACGATTTGTCTACTAATATGCGATTAGTCAATCGTCGGACATATCAAAAAAAAGTGGGATATAATATAGGTGTATAAACGAAAGGTCATATGCGGACCGGCTCCCTTTGCCGGTTCGAGTGTGATGTGCGAGTGCAAGTTCCCCTTTCATTGCAACGCATCCAAAGTCGATTCTAATCGCTTTCCGTTCGTTTATGCGCACACTTATGGGATCGTATCCTACGTTTCCCATAAAAGCAAAAGCCCCTCTTTTCTAGGGGTTTTTCTTTTGTCCAATCAAAATTGAGGACTTTCAGCCGATAAATATTCGAAAATGCGCATGTGATCACGCTTTTTCAGGGTTTCGGATTGGAATGATCGGTCATCCAAGAGATCGGATCCCCGAATCCGTGACATCTCTTGCCCGATCTCTAGAAGGACATGCGATTACGTTTAAGACGTGATTCGACACGCATGGAAAAACACTCATGAAATCGTTGATCCGCGTACCTTCGGCTACCTCGAAAAAAGATGGAAAGCACGTCGGATCATACGAGGGTAATCAACCCGGATGTTCGTTCGCCCCCCCAAGTCGGATACGGACAGAGCGACAAACGGTTCCTTTTATCTCCGAACATAGGAGAGGTATGGACGTGCCGGATACGTGAACCCGAAGAGAGAAAGCGATAAAGCTGTCGGTTGATCTCTTCGACTGATCCATATAAAGTCCGTTTGACTCGCAAACCACTACCGAACGCGCGACATGATACCGGGATCGAATCCACGCCTCTGAGAATATTTTTAGTATTGAACTGTTTGCCAGGACAGTCAAAGAGAATCATGGTTCAACACTGTTCATACCGATTTCTAGCATGCAGCTCGCAGATGACGGAGCACAACCCGCGATAATGCAAGAGAGCAGAAATGCATCGTGACAATGGACTCCTCATACCGAACCCGGTGTGCAGAACCCCTGGCCCACGTTCCGAGATGCTCTCTCTTTATGCCTAACCGTTTCGATGGACCTGCGGAACGTATGAGAGGTGCCATGCTTTTTTGCTTACATTTGAAGTGAAAGTGCGCCGTTATCCTTGGAAATGAGAATCCTCATATCGATATCCGCCCATTTCCACGACGATTTTTGAATACACGTTTCGTCGACTATTACACGTCTAGTTGAATGAAAGCCCTTGTCTTCACTTTATCCGTTAAAATATATGTGTATTCACGTATTGGAGGCTCTTTCCATAACTTTGGATTTCCCCTTTCCCTGGTTATACTTTACAAAAAACCAATTCCCTTTTCTTTTTTGTAGAATTCGAGCTGTTGTTTGTCCGAGTTCCATCATTTACTCGTTCAGACGTCTCGTTTCAACCCCCCCCACCCTCCAATTCGTCCATACGCGGTGAAGGCGCTGACATCGTTCACCCTTCACAAAGCAAAAACCCTCTTTTCGGGGTTTTTCTTTTTGTCCGAACAAAAAGGGACGACCGTCAAGTCATCCCTGCAAGATCAATCGATTACCATATCTCTTCCGGTACGTTCTGCCAGTAATAGTCAGCGACCTCATTGATGTGTCGATGTGTCAGAAAGGATGCCGAATACATGATCGAACCTTTGATCACATCGTATTTCTGATTGTACTTGAGCTGCATGGCGATTTCATCCGTCAACCATCCTCCGGAAGAAGCACCGGATAAAGAATGTCCGATAAGCAGATCGACGCCTGTCCCTTCGACGACATCGGCCCACCAATCGACGACATCCGCATAAGGCGCAGTCGTATGCGAGAATGCCCAGTAGACCTGGGGTGCGATGTAATCGAGCCATCCTTCTTCAACCCATCTCTTGCTGTCGGCATACTGTGCGTGATAGGATGACATGTTATACGGACTCGTATTCGAGCCGCCCGCAACGGATTGGGTATAGCCGGGTAATCCGCTGGCCCACAGTCCGAACGGACTGATTCCGAAACGAACCTGTCGCCCCATCGCCTGATTGAACGCGTCGAGGTCTTCCTTGATCTCGCGAACAGCCGTATTGACGCTTTCCCGACGGAACGTTTCGATCGACTGCCCATCCTCGTGATAAGCATCATACGTGCTTTGGTCCGAACTGATCCCGGAATACGGATAGAAATAATCGTCAAAATGGATACCATCGACATCGTAATTCGAAACCAACTCGATGACGACATCCCGGATATGGCCTTGGACTTCAGGTTCACCCGGATTGAGAATATAAGGATATACGTCATTCGATTTGTTGCCGGAAACAACGAGATCCGGATTCTGTCGGGCAAAATTGTCCTGAGCGAGTGAACTCAGGTAGGTCGTTTTATCCAGTGAAGAATTCGCAACCCGATAAGGATTCATCCAGGCATGGAATTCGATCCCGTGTGCCCGCGATTCGTCAATCATGAACTGAAGGACATCCCAGCCCGGGTCCTCGCCTTCTGTCCCCGTCAAATAACGGCTCCATGGAGCGAAATCAGAATCATAGAACGCATCGTTCAAAGGCCGTACCTGGAAAAATATCGCATTCATGTTGTTGGCGATCGCCCGATTCAATACGCTACGGAATTCCGCCTTGTACTGTATTTCACTGGTATGACGGGGCATGTTCAAGTTATACACGGTAGCGATCCATACGCCCCTCAGCTCCGTTGTTTTTTCAACATAATCGGTTGGTATCATGACCTGATCGCTCGTATTGTAGTGATAGATGTTCTTGCTGTTTCTGACGAGAGGTTCGGTTGAAGCGAGGGATTGCCATTTCGCATAGAGCGTCATATTGTAAGCCGGCATCGATCCGAATTCGAACGGTTCACTCAACTGAGGATCCATAAACCATCCGAGAAACACGTGATTCGCTCGAGTCGGCTCATCGGGTTCAGCGATCGGTTCATCATAATCCGCCACAAGACCCGCCACATCGGAACCGCCATTGCTGTCGAAGACGATTTCATATGTGTTGACACGCCACTTCGCATAGAGCGTCAGATCATACATGGGCATTCGGTCCAAATCGAGCTGATCCGTCAACTCCTCATCGACGAACCATCCTACGAACGCATGCCCTTCTCTAATCGGCACGACCGTCTCGATGTTCGACTCATAGCCGACCTCCTGATCCCCGATTTCTTCTCCGCCATTCGTATGATAACGAATCAGAAACACTTCCGGATCCCATCGGGCCACGAGTTCATAATCCCGATTGACCCTCAGAGATTGAGGGAGAAGCGTCTAATCGTCCTCTTCCTCATACCATCCTTTGAAAACATAACCCGGACGTTCCAAGACGGGTAGTTCGATCAAAGAGAGAGCTTCGGCCTCGATCTCCTCGATTTCGTCAATACCCTCCGATACGAAACGTATCACATACGTTTCATCCGTCTCGGTCGTTTCATCACAGGCGATCATAAGGCCCAGAAAAACGAATACGAGAAACAAGGTGAAAACCCGTTTGATTCCATTCATGCCAACCACTCCCTATTGTTGATCTTGTTCGGACTCGATCGAATCGACACCATCCGATTGATTTTTCTTGTTATATGCCAACAACAGCACACCGGCTGTTACGGCGATGAGACTGACCCATTGAGACGTCGAAAGAATGACAACACCTCGGATGGCATCCCCCCTGAAAAACTCGTTGATAAAGCGAAATGAACCATATAGAATCAGATAAAGTGCAACGAAAACATAAGGTCTGTGTCTTTTTCTCCACTTGAAGAAAAGAAACACCAGAGTCAAAAAAAGCAGGAAATTGAAGACCGCTTCATAGAGTTGTGTCGGGTGGATCTTGACGCCGTGAAACGGGTGTGATTCGCTGAAAGGGAAGACGACGCCGAAAATGCTATCGGTCGGTTTCCCATGACAGCACCCCGCCATATAACAGCCGATTCTGCCACATCCATGTCCGAGCGGAAGCGCGACAATGAAAAGGTTCATATACTTGACCGGATCAAGACCGTAACGCCTGACATAGAAATACCCCGAAACAAGACCGCCGATTACGCCTCCATAGAAAACGAGGCCGCCACTGAACACGATCGGAGAAATCAACGAGGGATCCTCGATCATCCGACTGATATTCGTGATGATGAAAAGAATACGCGCGCCGATGAGCGCGCCGATGACGACGAACAATGCCAGAAAAAGAATTTCCTTGACCGGCAGACGGTAAAGCTCGTGCTTCTTGTTGATGATCAATATGGCAACGATCGCCAAAACGAATCCCAACGTCACAAGAACGTCGTATGTCTCGATTCGAAACGAGCCGAATTCCAAAAACGGATGCATATGCATAATCTCCCATTCTATCTGTAGATACACATATCATAGCATATGAACGAAGAGCTATCAACACGCCAAAGCGAGATAATCCGAAAGTTTTTTCCGAAAAATGGTCAAAATCTTCCAAATGACACCCTAAAACATACCACCTGTATCATCACTCGACTTCACTGTCTTTATTCGTCGATGATCCTGTGATATAATGGCACATGTAAGCCCTTACTAAAATCTATGAAAAAAGGTGACCGTTCATGAGCGTCATGTTGAACATGCTGAAATACAAGGAAGACTTGAGCATGACCGAAAGGGCCGTACTCGAGTATCTCATCGAAAACAAGGAAACACTCAAGGATTTCAGCGTCGAAAAAATCGCCGAAGCGGCCTATACGTCCCCCGCATCGGTTGTTCGTATGTGCAAAAAACTCGGTTATCACGGATTCAAGGACTTCAAGATCGATTTCATTCTCGCGAACGCCAAAGTCGAGATTCCCGAACAAAGCGAGTACACCGACGTCATCTTGAACAAGGATTCGAATTACGGTCAATCCGCCATCGAAAACAACATCCGGGTGCTCGAAGACACGCTCAAGCTCTATGACGAGAAAACGCTTCAGAAAGCCGCCGAAAAGATCATGACCGCCCGCAAGATTCTCATTTTCGGGAAGGGTTCTTCCTACCTCGTCTGCAAGGACCTCGAAATGAAACTCAGGCGGATCAACAAATTCGCGATCGCTCAGGGCGAGTCACACGAACAGCTCGTCGACGCGACCTTCATCAACAACAAGGATGTCGTCATCTTCATCTCGAACTCCGGCAAAACCAAAGAGATCGTCAGTGCCGCTCTCCTCGCTCGCGAGAACAAGGCGGCCATCATAAGCATCGTCAAACTCGGTGCTTCGCTACTCGCCGATCTCTCCGATCTTACGCTCTACACGTCGACGCTCGAGGGCGAGTTTCGCAGTGCCGCGATGACGTCGCGGATTTCGCAACTGTGCGTCGTCGACGCACTGTTCGCGAATTGTGCCCACATCAATATCGAACGCTCCGTCGAAAAACTCGAGATGACGTTCGAAACGTTCAAACGATACCGAAGATAGACCGCGATCTGCGGTTTTTTCTTTTTTGAAAAAAACGACCGAAAACGGAATCACGAATTGCATTATCCTTGCAATATAATATAATGAGGGTAAGCAGGAAGTGATTCCATGAAAAGATTGGCGATCGGCATAATGAGCGGAACGTCGCTCGATGGCATCGACATACAGGCAGCCCGGATCGAGGGTTCTTTTTCGTCGACGAATATCACACCTTTGAATTTCATGACTTTCCCCTATGACACATGCCTGAAACAGAAAATCGAACGCGTCATGACCGACCATGATCTTTCCATATCGGATGTGTCCAGGCTGAACAGCGAGCTCGCATATGTCTTCGCCAAGGCCGTCAGATCCTTTTGTCTTCAAACGGGCATCGACTTGAACGAGGTCGATTTCATCGCCTCTCACGGACAAACGGTCTGGCATGATCCGGATCATGAAATCCCCTCGACGCTGCAACTCGGTGACGGTTCAATGCTTTCCAATCTTCTGGAAACAACCGTCATCAGCAATTTCCGTGCCGCGGATATCGCCGTGGGCGGACAGGGCGCGCCGCTCGTGCCCTACTTCGATTACGTCTTCTTTCGAGATGACCGAAAGAATCGGGCGATTCTCAATATCGGCGGCATCGCGAACCTGACGATTTTGCCCAAAAATGCGGAAATCGACGACGTCATCGCCTTCGATACCGGCCCCGGTGTCATGGTCATCGATGCCCTTGCGCTCCATTTCTTCAAGATTCCTTTCGACAACCTCGGAGACATCGCCCGTAGCGGCAAGCCCATCGGTTGCCTGCAAGATGAACTCAGATGTCATCCCTACCTCGACAAGCGACCACCGAAATCAACAGGACGAAGAACGTTCGGCCGAAAATTCGTCAAGGACATCATATGCCGGTATTCCGAACACGATCCCAAGGATCTGCTCCATACGTTGACCCGTTTTACCGCCGATACCATCGTCCGGGCCCTTCAGGAATCCGTGAAGATCGATCAATTGATCTTAAGTGGCGGCGGCGCCAGGAATGCGTTTCTCGTGGCTTGCATCAAAGACGCTTTGCCGAAAACCGATGTTCTGTCGGTCGAAGATTTCGGTTTCGACGGTTTTGCAAAGGAAGCGCTCGCCTTTATCGTTTTGGGGCAGCAGACACTCGAGGGAGAACCGGCAAACGTCAGAAGCGCGACAGGTGCGAGAAAAAGGGTCGTTCTCGGACAAGTCCAATCCGTTACGAAAGACGAAAAAAAAGAGGTGTGAGCACATGAAACTCGAACACATGGGTCGACCGTTGACCTTTCGAAACACCGATCAGGCGATCGAAATCCCGGAAACCCCGACTCAAAAACCCTTTAGGGCCTGGTGGGTCTCGAACGTCCTCAATATCGACTTGCCGACAACCGAAAACATCGATCTCTACCGAAACAAGGTTCTTTGCATGCTCGACGAAGCGAAACGATGGGGTATGACGGCGATCTTCTTCCAGGTCCGAACGACCAATGACGCCTTTTATCACTCGAAAATAAACCCCTATAGTCGTTACCTGACCGGGCAGGAAGGAAAAGCGCCTCCTTCAGACGTCTTCATGTGGGTCATCGAAGAAGCGAAAAAACGAGCGATCGAGTGTCACGCCTGGATGAATCCTTACCGGGTGTCGATCCATGGGAAACTGTCCAAAGCGGACTATCTGGCCGGTTGTGATGACTTGAATTTCGCCAAACGTCACCCCGAACACGTTCTGGTCGATCAAAAGGGACTTTTGATTCTGAACCCGGCCAGAAAAGCCGTCAAAGACCATATCGTGGAAACCATGGTCGAAATCGCCCGGAACTATCCCATCGACGGCATTCATTTCGACGACTACTTCTACCCCTATGCCGGTGGCATCGATGACGAGGCGGACTATCTTGAAAAAAGGGATATCCACAAGACGAAAGGCGACTTTCGTCGGGCCCAGGTGACGGAGATCATCACACGTGTTGGGGATGCCTTGAAAGAGGTCAATCCGACGTTGCGCTTCGGCATCAGTCCCTTCGGGATCTGGAAGAACAGGGACATCGATCCGCGCGGATCGAATACCGATCCCACATGCAGCCAGAGCTATGACAATCAATACGCCGATACCAGACTTTGGGTCAAAGAAAAACTGATCGATTACATCGTTCCCCAGATCTACTGGGGGTTCGCTCATCCGCTCGCCCCTTTCGCCGATCTCGTGAACTGGTGGTCCGATCTGTGCCGGGACACAGGCGTCGATCTCTATATCGGTCACGGCGCATACAGGCTCGGAAACGAACCGGACTATCTGAATCCGTTGGAGACGGCAAACCAAGTCCGCTACGCCAATGGTTTTCCCACGGTCAAAGGCAATGTCTTCTTTACGTTCCACACGTTCATCGATCACGCAAAAGACGAAGCGATCGTCGCCCTCAAAGCATGCTTCGACGGGATGTCGCCATGAGATCGGTTCTCGAAGAAGGCATCAGAAAAAGACACTTTCCCGGTGCGGGTTACGCGATCGTCAAAAAAGAGGGAATTGCCTGCGGTCACGTCGGTTTCCGGCAAACATACGGTGAAACGATCAAAGCGAACGGCCACGAACTCTATGACGTCGCGTCACTGACCAAGGTCGTCGTGACGACGACGTTGGTCATGCAACTGATCGATGACAAGAAACTCACCCTCGATACCCCGATCCGTGAAATCATCCAGGCTTTCCGCCACGAAGACGTCACGATCGAACACCTTTTGACACATACGTCGGGGTTGCCGGCGGACATTCCCCGTGCCGCGACACTGAAAAACCGCGAGGACGTACTCGAACGCGTATTCGCTGCCGAAATCATCCATCCCGATCGCCCCATCGTCTATTCGGACATCGGCTTCATCCTGCTCGGACTCGTCATCGAACACATGCTCGCGACAACGCTCGACCAGGCGGCTGAAAGACGCATATTCAAACCGCTCGGCATGACGAAATCGACTTTCAACCCGGATCCGGCGGATGCCGCTCCGACCGAATATCGCGAGGACGATATTCACAAAGGACTGTTGAAAGGTCTCGTCCATGACGAAAAGGCCTATGCGCTTCAAGGGATCGCCGGACACGCCGGACTCTTTACGACACCGCATGACCTGGGCCTGTTCATTCAGGCGATTCTAAACGATACGTTCGTCCTCTCTTCGAAAACGCTCGATTCCCTTTTTGTCCCGAGAGTCGCAAGCGATGACCGGACGATCCGTGCCTACGGGTGGGACAAACCGACCCCGTTTTCCTCGGCCGGCACCGACGCACCCTTTGAAGAAACGATCCTTCATACCGGATTCACCGGTTGTAACATGTGGATCGACAGAAAAAACGACTTGGGCTTCGTTCTGCTCAGCAACGCAGTCCACCCCAAACGAACATGCAACGGCATCCTGCCCTATCGTCAGAGACTTGCCGATGCGATAAGAACCAAGGAGGTTAGTGATCATGCGCATTAAATATTTCGGGTTTGCACTGCTCATCATGGCATTCATGCTTTTCATGTCTTCCTGTGACGACACACTTGAACTGACACTCGATGATGCCGAACTCATCATGGTCGAAGGCGATACCCATACGATCGGGTATGACTTCAACGGTAGCGAACAGCTCATCTTCGAATCGAGTGATGAATCGGTCTCGGCCGAGCCGAGAAACGTATTGAAAAGGACGTCGACACCGGCATCCTCCATCATATCGTCATAGACTCTTTTCAAGTATTCCGGATCGATCGTGACCCAATCGAGTGCCGTCTGCTTGATATGTCTGATTCCCGCTTTCGCTTTCGTGAAAATCGTTTCGGCGAGACCGCGATAGACCATCTTTTCCCGATCGGAAAACGGACACCACGACGTTACAAGACCGTTGGTTCCCATACCGCCAAGTGCGCTCGTTCCTTCGATCAGAAGTGTCTTCGCACCCTCGCGTGCGGCGGATAAAGCCGCCGAACAACCGGCGGGACCTCCGCCGATGACGATCACGTGATAGCTATCGTTGAAAGGCATGTGTTTTTCTTTTAACGTATACATGTTCATACCACCTTATATAAAGAATCTAGAAAATCGATTTTCTATCTCTTCAAAAAAATAATTCAATAGGCATGGGGGGGGGAGTACGTATCGAATTGGTCTCTAAGAAAATCGATTTTCTAGCAATACGTGTCTATCATACTACATCGTGTAATCGTTTTCAAGCCTTTTTATGTTTTTTCAATCCGATTTTAGTTTCGCGGTTGAATCGCGTTCAACGAGTTCGACGGGAATGCGTATGGTATTCGCTCCGTTTTTCGTTTTCCGATCGATCATCTTGAGTAATGTTTTCGCCGCCACACTGCCGATCTCCCAACTGTTCTGACGAATCGTCGTCAGACTCGGAGCGAAAATCCTCGCGAAAGAAATATCATCGAAGCCGATCACGGATATGTCGTTTGGAACGTGGTAACCGCTTTGTTCGAGACCGTGTATGACGCCAAAAGCGATGAGATCGCTTCCGACAATGATCGTTTCCGGAATTTCCTTGACTTTCTTGAGCAGCTTTTTGGCCGCTTCAATGCCGCTCGAATAGCCGAATCCGCGCGCGGATACGACGTTCGACTCGCTATAAGGCAATCCCCGTTCTTCCATGACGCGCTGATAAACGCGAAAACGATAGAGAAAGTGCCGAGCCGTGAACGGACCGGCGATCAGCGCGATTTTCTTTCTTCCCAAAGCGAGCGAATGATCGATACTGAGCGTGATCCCCTGGTCGTTGTCGCTCACGACAAGTGGAAGATGATCCATGACGACATCGGTCGATATGCACGGAATGTCACTGTTGACGAGTTCGATGATGCCGGGGTTCGTGTGTGAACCGATCACGATCAGAGCCCCGTCGATCTTCTTGTTTCGGCACCAGCTCAGATAGGACATCTCGTGCTGCCCGACGCGTTTGACGATGAAGGCGATATCGTAACCGACTTTCTCGACTTCATCCTTGAAAGCCTGCAATACCGACGAGAAAAACGGATGCTCAAGACCGACATTGGACTCTTCGGTATAGATGACGCCGATCGTCCAGCTCTTGTTCGCTTTGAGCGTTCTCGCACTCGCAGCCGGAACGTAGTCGATCTCGCGGATATATTTGAGAACGCGTTCGCGTATCTCATCGCTGAAATTACCCGTGTTGTTTACGATCTTCGAAACCGTACTCGGAGCGACCCCTAAGTGTTTGGCTATCGTATGAACTGTATGTTTCAAGCGGCAATCCCCTCGTTTCACGTTTAGAAAATCGATTTTTTCATAGTTTAATTATAATCATAGAAAACGATTTTGTAAAGATATATATAGAATTTTCTAATATCTTTCACAAGAAGTCCGTGAACTTGAAACGTATCGAAGCGAGAGAATAGCTCCATGATTGCAGGTAAGTATGAAGTTCTTAAGACTTGAGATTTCATTTTAATACTGATTATTTCGCCTTGTGTTTGTTGTTGTCTTTATTGATCGTGAAGATCGTTTAAAGGACGAAAGGCCTCTTAACCTCTGGGGCAACGCCAACACCATCAAACATACCAAAGTTATGTTTGTGTGGATGATAAAACAAAATATGCTCAAACGCTATTAAATGGCATGATCATGCAATATATTATAAAATAACTTGACTTACGTAATATGGATTTTACCGTTTTTTCGTGTTATATCAATCAATCACATCATAACTCGGTTTGTTCTTTGACATGCACTTCAAATGACGTATAATATGGGTGTGGTATTAGGATAGTTTAGTAGACATGAAGAGTAAGACTCCTTAGATGTGGTAAGATTTAGGAGAGGAGGCGATACTCATGTCTTTAACAGGAAAACGATATACAGATGATTTCAAGACCCAAATGATTGAGCTTCACAACAGCGGCCAATCTGATCAAATTGTCCCGCGAATATGGCATTCCCAAAGGGACACTATACAAATGGATCAAGGAACTCTCAACAATCTTGACAGAAGACGGAAGAGAAACCAACCGAAAAAGAAATCAAAGCACTCGAGAAAAGAATCAAAGAACTGGAATTAGAAAACGAAATCTTAAAAAAAGCGACCACATATTCGAAAGAATTCCTTAATTGACAAAGTCGGATTCATCAAACTGTTCAA
>JAGYNT010000033.1 GCA_018399615.1 Acholeplasmataceae bacterium | reverse complement strand
TCGGCGTTCGTGCCGGTTTCCAAGAAGATCATCCGGAAGCATACGATTTCTTCAGCAACTACGCGACATCCACTCAGATCACCAATGAAGGTCTTCTCTATATGCAGGAAAACGAAGTCGAAGCCGATGAAGCGGCCATTCATTTTCTCAAGACCAATGAAGAACTCTGGAGCGACTGGGTAACAGAAGACGCATTCGACAAGATCAAGGAAGCGCTTGACGCCGCGTAACGCGCATTGAGCTAAACAGAAGGAGATGAGAAGATGCTGGAATTTCCCGAACAACTAATCTTTCAAATCAGCAAGTATATCGATGTCGTCGTCGATTGGATTCTCGATAATCTCAAAGGCTTTTTCGACGTCATTCGGACGATCATCTTTGAATTGTTCGATGGAACCGAATGGCTACTCGGCATTATTCCCTGGTGGGTTTACATCATCGCGCTCTTTTACGCGGGATGGAAGTTCTACTCATTGAAAGCCGGCATCTTTCTCTCCGTCATGCTCTTCATGATCGGCATGTTCGGATTATGGGAGATGATGATCTACACGCTCGCGATCGTATTGATCTCCGTGATCGTCTCGATTCTGATCGGCTTGCCCGTCGGTATTCTGATGGCCAAGTCAAAGAAGACGGAAAGCATATTGAAACCGGTACTCGATGCCATGCAGACGATGCCGTCCATGGTTTACCTCATTCCGGCGGTCCTGCTCTTCGGACTCGGCAAGGTACCTGCCGTATTCGCAACGACGATCTACGCGGTTCCACCGCTCATTCGTCTGACCTATCTCGGGATCACCAATGTCGACACGGAAGTCATCGAAGCGGGTCTTTCCTTCGGATCGACACCGCTGCAGATGCTCGTCAAGATCGAGTTTCCTCAAGCGATCTCGACGATCATGACCGGAATCAACCAGACGACGATGATGGCTATGGCCATGGTCGTCATCGCATCGATGATCGGTGCGGAAGGAATCGGTAACGAAGTCCTCATCGCGATCCGGCGAATCGAGGTCGGACGCGGGGTTCAGGCCGGACTTGCCATCGTCTTCCTCGCAATCATACTCGACCGAGTCCTACAGGGCCTGGTTCAAAAGTACGAGCGAGGTGATGCGTAATGGCGAATATTCAAATCAAAGATTTATGGATGGTTTTCGGTACGCAGAAACAGGTCGATCAGGCACTCGAACTCGATGAAACGGGTGTCGATGTCAAAGAGATCCGTGAAAAGACCGGAGCGACCATCGCCGTCAAGAACATCAATCTCGATATCGAAGACAGTGAACTCTTCGTCATCGTCGGGTTGAGCGGTAGCGGCAAGAGTACGCTCATACGCTGTTTGAACCTGCTCAATCATCCGACCAAGGGTGACGTGTTGATCGATGGAACGAGTATCGTCGAGTTCGACAAGGAAGAACTCAGAGCGTTCCGCCGAAAGAGAGTTTCGATGGTGTTCCAACACTTCGGGCTTCTCTCGCACCGGACGATCATCGACAATGTCGCCTACGGCCTCGAAATCCAGGACGTCGAAAAGGAAGTCCGACACGAAAAGGCGATGGAAGCGATTCGCGTCGTCGGTCTCGACGGCTGGGAAAACATGAAACCCCATCAACTCAGTGGCGGTATGAAACAGCGCGTCGGGCTTGCCCGCGCCATCGTTACAGAACCCGACATTCTTCTGATGGATGAGCCCTACAGTGCGCTCGATCCTTTGATCAGAAGGGAAATGCAAAACGAGCTTTTGAACCTCGAGGACTACATCAACCGGACGATCGTCTTCATCACCCACGACATGAACGAAGCGTTCAAGATGGGTGACCGGATCGCCCTGATGAAGGACGGTGAGGTCGTGCAGGTCGGCGCACCCCAGGATTTCTTTGAAAAACCGGCCAACGACTACGTCAGCGATTTTATCGCCGACGTCGACAAGACCATTATCCTGAAGGCACGAAACATCATGAAGAAGGCGGACTACCTCGCCCATCTCGGACAGTCGCCTAAGGAAGTCATGGATAAGCTTGAAAGTCTCGGCTTCGATTACTGTTTCGTCATCGACAAGGATAAAAAATATCTCGGACGCGTATCACGATCCGATCTCGAACATTCGAAAGACGATACGATCGAGTCCGCGATCGAAGAACTCGAACCGATTCTCAGAAACACCTATATCAGAGGCATTTGGGAAAAGTTCGAAAACGGCGACCCCGTCTTTCCGGTCGTAGACCAGAAGGGCAGGTTCCGCGGAATCATTTCGAAAGACCTGATGATTTCCGCGCTCGCATAACGATTCAGGACGGCCACACGTGTGGCCGTTTTTTCTTTGAAACGACCGATGCTCGGTCGAAATTTGACGATTTCCTCCGTATTTGGTATAATATTCATTAAACATCAACCCGTTCAAATGCTCCTTTGGGTGTTGTCAATTCACCCGTTTCATGCTATGCTATGAGTAGTCTGGAAAACGTTTACATGATGATAAGAAAAATGAGGGAATGACATGGCGGAAGGAATCATACTCGCAGCCGGATATGCGAGTCGCGCACAAGCGAATAAGATGCTTTTCGAAGTCGACGGCAAACCCCTGATCGACCACGTGATCGCGGGTATGCGTCCATGTGTCAGTCACATCTACGTCGTGACGGGACACTACCATGAAGCGATTGAAACGCATCTTAAAGACAAAGATGTCACGTGCCTGTTCAATCCGCATTATCACGAAGGCATGTTTTCATCCGTCAAACAAGGAGTCCGGGCTGTTCGAGAGGACTTTTTTGTTATCCCGGGAGATTGTCCCTTCGTGTCTTCGAAGACATATGAGAAACTCATGAAGACGAAAAGGAAAATCGCCGTTCCCGTTTACGGAAAGCGAAGGGGACATCCGATCTTCGTGTCGATCGAACTCAAAGAGGCTTTGCTGGAAACAGAACCGGATTCGAATCTCAAAGCCTTTCGCAATCGCTACGATTACGAAGCGATCGAGGTCGACGATCCTCACGTCATCATCGATATCGATACCGTCGCGGACTACGAAAAGATCAAGGAAGGAAGAACATAATGGAAATCAGAAACTACCATCTTGCAACGTCACTCGAGGATGCCCGGAGCATACTCGAAGCCGATCCGAAAAACGTCGTTTTCGGGGGAGGCACCTGGCTCAGACAGGGGAAACACGTCGTCGAGACGATGATCGATCTCGGCGGGCTCGGACTCGATCGGATCGAAGCGGGAAACGAATCCATTCTGATCGGTTCGATGACGACGCTCAGGACAATCGAAAAAAACGACGCGATCAAAGGGCTTGCCGGCGGGATACTTTTTGAAGCGGTCTCTAGAATCATGGGCGTGAACTTTCGGAATCTCGCCACGATCGGCGGCTCGGTTATGGGCAAGTACGCGTTCTCAGACGTCTTGACCCCGCTTCTGGCGCTCGATGCCACGCTCGTCTTTCACAATCGCCCGGATGTGAGTCTGAAGGACTTTCTGAAAGAAAAGAAGAAGGCAAACGATCTCTTGACCGGTATCCGGATTCCCCGAACGGAGGGGAAAGGGTTTTTCAAGAAAGTCAGTCAGACCGCGGTCGACTTCTCGATTCTGAACGTCGCGATCCATAAAGCCGATACCGTTCGAATCGTCATCGGAGCGCGACCGGGTGTCTGCGCCTTGGCCGAAAAAGCGATGGCCCGTCTTGACAAGGGCAAAAAACATGAGCGAACACCTGTTCGAGGTCCGCAAAAATCGCCGTGGGCGAACTCGCTCGGCGACAATCACCAGGCATCGAAAGCTTATCGTCAAGCACTTGGCGGAATACGTCAAACGAGGACTCAAGGAGGTCTGTTCCGATGAAAATTAATGTCGTATTGAACGGGAAGGCCGCGACACTTCGAGAGTCGAACCGGGCGAATATCTGGCGGATACGCTCAAAGAACCACGTCATGAGCGTCAGAAGGGCTGAGTCGTCACGTGCGGTGTCTGTACCGTACTCGTCGACGATCGACCCGTCTCTCCTGCACGCTGCTGGCGGTCCGTGCCGACGGCAAAACCGTCGCGACAAATCGAAGGTATCGAACAGGAAGTCGAAAAGATCGACTGATTGTTTCGGTGCCGAAGGCGCCGATCAGTGCGGGTTCTGCAATCCCGGGATCGCTTTGACGGCGTATGCGCTCAAAAAGGAGTACGGCACACCGACAGACGATGAGATCAAGCACTATCTCGTCGGGAATCTCTGTCGCTGTTCGGGCTATGAAGCACAACTCAAGGCGATCACATGCTATCTGGGAGTGGAAAAGACATGAAAATCGTCAATAGAAAGACACCGTCCGTGGACGGCAAGGGCATCATGATGGGACGAAAGGCCTTTACCGATGATTATGCCGAACCGGATTCGCTTTTCATCAAGATCCTGCGTTCGCCGCATCCCTATGCCCGTATCACAAAAATCGATACGACGAAAGCCTATGCTTTGGAAGGCGTCGAACTCGTGCTGACGCACGAGGACGTCGACAGAAAGGCGTTCACACGTGCCGGTCAGGGCTATCCCGAACCGTCTCCGCACGACAAGTTCGTTTTGGACGAATACGTCCGTTACGTCGGCGATGAGGTCGCCTGTGTCGCGGCTGTCGATGAAAAGACGGCTCTTCGGGCTCTTGACCTGATCGACGTCGATTACGAGGTGTTGGAGCCTGTTCTCGATTTCGAGGAAGCACTCGACGGTCAGCGGATCGTGCACGTCGAAGAGGGCATTCACGAGATGTTTCCGATCGGGTTCGACCCCAAACGCAATCTCGCCGCTTCCTACGCCATGGAGGTCGAAGACGTCGAAGCGGCCCTGGCGGCCTCGGATACGGTTTTGGAACATTCGTTTTACACGCAAGCCCAAGCCCACGTCATGATGGAGCCGCACGCGGTCAACGCCCGGTTCGACTATCAGAACCGGCTGGTCATCTACTCCTCGACGCAGACGCCGTTTCACGTCCGCCGGATCATTTCACAGGCTTTGTCCTACCCGCTTTCCCGGATTCGCGTCATCAAACCGCGCGTCGGCGGGGGTTTCGGAGGGAAACAGGCCATTCACGGCGAAATGTTCTGTGCGCTCGTGACGATGAAAACCAGGAAACCATCGCGTCTCGTCTATACCCGCAAGGAAGTCTTCGAGTCGACCTATTCCCGTCATCCGATGCGTCTGGACATGCGCATCGGCGCGATGAAGGACGGAACGATCAAAGCGATCGACTGTTACGTCCTGTCCGACACGGGTGCCTACGGTGAGCACGCTTTGACCGTCTTCATGGTGACCGGTTCGAAAGTGCTTCCGCTTTACAACAAGGTCGATGCGGTGCGTTTTCACGGACACGTCGTCTATACGAACCATACGCCGGCTGGAGCTTTCCGAGGCTATGGCGCGATCCAGGGCAACTTCGCACTCGAGTCGATCATCGACATGCTCGCGCACAGACTCGGTCTCGATCCCATCACGATTCGCCTGAAAAACATGATACGGGAAGGCGAGACGAGTCCGATTTTCAGTATCATGGGCGAAGGGACCGAAGGAACCGCGATGAACATGGATACGTGCAAGCTCGACTATTGCGTGACCCGCGGCATGCAGCTCATCGATTGGCAGAAGAAGTATCCGAGACAAAACGTATCCCGTGACCGGATCCGTTCGGTCGGCATGGCGATCGCCATGCAAGGCAGCGGCATCCCCTATATCGATATGGGGGCCGCGACCATCAAGCTCAATGACGACGGCTTTTACAACCTCATGGTCGGGGCGACCGACATCGGGCAAGGCAGTGATACGATTCTCTCACAGATCGCCGCGGAGGAACTGATGACCACGACGGACAAGATGATCGTCTATTCCTCCGATACGGACCTTACCCCGTTCGACGTCGGTGCCTATGCCTCGAGTACGACCTATGTCTCGGGCAATGCCGTTCTGAAGGCCGCGAAAAAGATGAAGGAAGCGCTGATCGTCGAGGCCGCCAAGGCACTCAAAGTCTCGTTTGACGACGTCGCATTCGACGGAAAGACGTTTTCGGCGAACGATCGGACGATCACGCTCGTCGATCTGTCGAACCGACTCTACTACAATGAGGACCAGAAACAGCTCACCGTGACCGAGAGTTACTTCGGCACGAAGTCCCCACCGCCCTTCATGGCCGGATTCATCGAGATCGAGGTCGATACCAAGACCGGAGAAATGGATATTCTCGACTACGTCAGCGTCGTGGATTGTGGCACGACGATCAATCCCAAACTCGCACAGGGACAAGTCGAAGGGGGAATCGTCCAAGGACTCGGCATGGCTCGCTTCGAGGACGTCAAGTACCGGAGAAACGGCAGTCTCATGTCGAATGACACGATGTATTACAAGATTCCGACTTCAAAGGATATCAGGCACCTGACGACCGAGTTCGCCGAAAGCTACGAGAAGTCGGGACCGTTCGGAGCCAAATCGGTCGGTGAGATCGGGATCGACACGCCGCCCGCGGCGCTCGCCAATGCGGTATACAATGCCGTAGGTGTTCGAATCGACACGTTGCCGATCACACCGGAAAAAATTCTCATGGGAATCAAAGAAAAGGAGAAAAATCATGAAAAATCATAAGAACCTGTTGTGGAATGTCCTATTGTTCGGAGCGATCTGGGGAATCGTCGAGGCGACCCTCGGATATGTCCTTCAGTTCCTGCCGTCTTTGGTATCGGGAAGTGTCATGTTTCCGATCGGGCGAAATGATTCTCTTTACGCCTATCGGAAAACGGGATCCGCAAAAGCCCTTGTCCGGCGTCGCCAGCAGTCGCCCGCGGCGATCAGATCCGTCAATTTCTTCATGCCGGGCCTGCCACCACGATCAAGACGTATAATCCGATGATCGCCATCATGTTGCAGTCTCTCGTCGTCGTTGTGGTCGTCGATCGCTGAGCCCTTCCCTCTGCGTTCAGTTCGGCGGTTCTCGTGGTCGGTTTCGCTGGCGCCTGCTCTTTCTTCTGAACATCTCGATCAACAACGCGTTGACCGGTTTTCCCTTCCGCAACTCGCAAGCACTCGGGCCACGCTCGATTATCTCTTCGTCCTCGGCGCGATGGAAGGATATCACTCGTGATCGCTGAGCTTCGCGGCTCTTCGCGTGCCGGTCGTTCGAAGAAGACCGAACCCCGCGTTCGTCCTGGGGGCTCGTCGCCCTCTCGCGCATTCGTTCTGACGCTCGTTATCTGATGCCCGTTTTTCACATGAGGAGCATTGATGAAGGACATCCATCAAGAAATCGCCGCATTCAAAAAGGCATCGACATGGTCCTCGTCACGGCCGTCGAAAGAGCGGAGAGGACCGTCGAAGTCCGGCAAGAAAATGCTTGTTACAAAGGAACAAAATCTCGGCACGGTCGGAGGCGGAGCGCTCAGGCGCCCACTTCCCGCCATATGTGGCAAAGCGAAAGACCTGTTGAAAAAGAGAGCATGCCTTCGAGCGATACGTGTTGAACGAAGGGGAAGTCATCACAGGCGCAGACGCTCCCGATGGTCTGTGGCGGAGATGGTCACGCTCTTCTATGAGTTCATCGGCGTCAAGGCGCTCGTCCGAAGATCTTTGGGGCAGGACATGTCGGTCAGGCACTCGTAAACGTGCTTCGTCCGCTTGACTTTCACGTCACCGTTATCGACGACAGAACGAACATTCTGGATGAACTCGAAGGTGCCGATCCACAAGCACGTGAGTCCACTTTTGCCGCCTATATCGATCAATACGGCATCGAAGAGGGAGTTACGTGCATCGTCTATGCCATCGCACGCTTACGACTACCACGTGCTCAATCAGTTCTCGAACACGATTACAAACCGAAAATACGTCGGTATGTTGTGTTCATAAAATGAAACTTGAAAAGCTATCTGAAACAGACGAAAAAGGATTTTCGGATGCCGGTCGCCAACTTCTATTCACCGATCGGTCTCGATCTCGGGGGTGGATCACCCGCTGAGATCGCGATATCGATCGTATCCGAGATGCTTTCCGTTTACTACGGCAAGAAAGGGCATCGTCACTTAAGGGGATGATCACGTGGTAGAAATCATTACCGGAAAAATCAACGATTTCAAGACGACCACGATGAAAAAGCGGTTCGTAGAGGACCGTAAAGGCGACGGCTTCGTTTCGCTCAAGCATATGAAAGACAATCGGGTCCGCAGCTACGAAGCGATGCGTCTTTCGACCGGTGAAAAGAGACTTCTCGCCCAAAACGAAGCGTATTTCAAGGACGATTTCATCGTCCGGGATCAAATCGGGCCCTATCTGTTCAACCGGGAAACGATGGCATGGATCGAAAGAGAAATCGAATGGATGATCGAAGCACGGGTCAGTCCGATCTATTTCGATGAGATCGGCATGCTCGAACTCTCGGGCAAAGGCTTTTCTTCGATGCTTGAAAAAATGGTTTCATCGAAACTCGATCTCGTACTCGTCATCCGGCGGGATCTCGTGGATCGGGTCGTAACCGTGTTCGATCTGGATATAAGGATCTGAGGAGGAATTTCATGTATGACGTCAGGATCAAGGGCACGTGCCTGATCGCGGGTGTCTGGACAAAAACCAACATCTATATCGAAGGGGAAACGATCAAAGAGGTCACAAAGACCGTTTTTGCCGCGAAACAGACGATCGATGCAAAGGATGCTCTCGTCATCCCCGGAATCATTGATCCGCACGTCCACTTCGAACTCGACCTCGGATTCATCAAATCGGTCGATGACTTCTATTCGGGAAGCGTCGCGGCGGTTCACGGCGGGGTCACGAGCATCGTTGATTTTCTCGCACCCGTCGATAACGCCGAAGACCTCGTCAAAGCCTATGAGAAACGATGTGCGCTTGCCGAAAAATCGGTTGTCGATTACGCGTTTCACGCGACGATCAAAGACCCGAAAGACGATCTCGAAGTTTTCGTCAAGACCATGAAAACGCTCGACATGCATACGCTCAAACTCTTTACGACGTATTCGGATTCGAACAGGCGAACCTACGACAAGGAGATCATCGAGCTTCTGAAACTCTCCGACCGATACGACATCGTCATTCTCGCCCACATCGAAAACGACGACATGATCGTGATCGAAGAGGATATGACCTACCGCGACCTTCCCCGAAGTCGTCCGCCCGAAAGCGAAACGACGGAAGCGCTCAAACTCGCCGGGTTCGTCGAGAATTACGGTGGAACGCTCTATATGGTTCACTTGAGCTCCGGCAACACGTTGTCCGCACTCGTCGAACGTTACCCCAAGATCATGCACAAGAACTTTCTGATCGAAAGCTGTCCCCAGTATTTCACGTTCACAACGGATGTGCTCGACAAAGAAAACGGGGAACTCTACACGTTCGCACCGCCGCTCAGGTCAGAAGAAGAACGAAAGCGTCTCTTCGAACTCGCACACGAGATCGATACGTTCGGAACCGATCACTGCGCTTTCATGAAGGCGGACAAACGAAACAGAAAACTCAAGGACATGCCGCTGGGAATCGGTGGAATCGAACACAGTTTCAACGTCATGTACAGACACTTGGGTGATTCGGTCATCGATCGGATGACCGAATCCGTCGCCCGGATTCACCGACTGAAAAACAAGGGCGCGCTCAAAGCGGGCTACGACGCCGACCTCTTCTTCTTCGAACCGGAAGATGGCGTCAGACTCGAAGGAAACCATGGGACGTCCGATTATTCGGTTTACGAAGGTTTGAAAGGAAAGGGACGAATCACGCACACGATGATTCGCGGAACCTTCGTCCTGGACGAGAACGGATTTCACGAACGAAAGGGAAAACGCATCAAAGGAGGGAAAAACGATGGCTAAAGCGATCATCCATACGACCATCTATGACGAAGACAGACTGATCAAAGACGCCTATGTCGTCTTTGACCACAAGATCATCGAGACGGGACCGATGACCGATTTCAAGGATCAGGACTATGAGATCATCGACGGCAGCGACCAGATTCTCATGCCGAGTTTCGTGTGTGCGCACGCCCACATCTACTCGACGCTTTCGCGTGGCATGTCCATCCCGTTTTCACCACTCCGATTTTCAGGAGATCCTCATTCAACTCTGGTGGCTCCTCGACCGGAACCTCGATCTTGACATGATCGAAGACAGCGGGATCGTTGCGAGTATCGACTATCTCAAAGAACGGCGTCACGACCTTGATCGACCACCACGCAAGCGGTGTCATCAAGGGTTCTTTGGACGCGCTCGGGAAATCCGTGTTCAGACGCGTCGGTCTCAGAGGTGCGTTCGCTTTCGAAACGAGTGATCGTTTCGATGTCGATGAAAGCGATCGCGGAGAAACATCGCCTTTCACAAGAACAATCAGACGAAGTGGACCCGGGGTCTCTTCGGCATGCACGCTTCGATGAGTCTTTCCGAGGATACGCTCAAGCGTATCAAGGAAAAGATCGGTGATCAGCCGATCCACATTCACGTCGCCGAAAGCGAAATGGATCAGGACGATGCCCACGAGAAATACGGTGAACGCGTCGTCCATCGTCTGAACAGACACGGGCTTCTGAGTGAGAACAGCCTGATCGCCCACGGCATCTACGTCACCGACGACGAACTCAATATCATCAAGGGGAAAGGCTGCGCGATCGTCGCCAATGTGACGTCGAACATGAACAACGGCGTCGGACTCCCCCGCATCAAGGCCTTTCTCGACAAAGGAATCCCCGTACTCGTCGGAAACGACGGGATCTCGAGTTCGATGGCGAGCGAATACGCGCATATCTTTTTCGCCATGCATCACGACTATGGAACACCCAACCTGTTCGGTCTCGGTGACCTCCGGCACATGATCGATGACAGTTATGATTACGCCAACCGACTCTTCGGGATCCGAATCGGGCGGATCGAAAAGGATTATGACGCCGACATCATGCTCGTTCCCTATGTTCCACCGACACCGATCGATGCCGACAATGCCTTCGCTCACCTCTTTTTCGGACTCTTTTCGAGCTTTCGCCCGAAACACGTCTTTATCGCCGGAATCGAAAGGGTCAAGAACTACGAGGTCGAACATACGCTGATCCATGATTACCGCAAAGCACGTCAATCCGCCCACAGATTATGGGCGAAAATCGATCAAGAGGTGAAATCACGTGAATCTTAAAACGACTTTCGACGGACTGAAACTCGATAATCCGCTCATGCCGGCTTCCGGACCGCTCGTCGGCGATACCGAAAAGCTGTTGTTCATGAAAGATGCGGGTTGCGGCGCGGTCGTGACGAAAACGATCTCGAGCAAACTTCCGAACGTCCCGAAACCGTGTATCTACGGGGATCGCGATTTCGTCATGAATTCCGAACTCTGGAGCGAACATCCCTATGCGATGTGGCAGGAAACCATACTGCCCGAATACATGAAAACAAAGGATCGGCCTCTGATCGTCAGCCTCGGCTATTCGAAGGAGGATATGGAACTGCTCGTTCCGATCTTCGATTCGTTCGCCGACGCCTTCGAGATCTCGACGCACTATGTCGGAACGGACCTTTCCGTCATCGCACAAACCGTCAGGACGATCCGTCGTCATACCGAAAAGCCTTTTTACATGAAGATCAGTCCCCACATTCCCGATCCCGCCGGTTTCGCGCGCACGATCAAGGAAAACGGCGCACAGGGCGTGGTTGCCGTCAACTCGCTCGGACCGACCATGAAAATCGATATCAGGGAACGAAAGATCCTGTACGGAAACGAACAGGGCTTCGTCTGGACGAGCGGACCGGTCATCAAGAATCTCGCGCTCGCGACGGTCTATCGGATCAAACGCGCCGAACCGTCTTTGACCGTCATCGGTGTCGGTGGAATCAAGTCCGCCGATGACGTCATCGAATTTCTTCTGGCCGGCGCGAGTGGCGTACAGATGTTGTCCGCGGCGCTCATCAAAGGCAAAGGTCTCTACCGGAAAATCATCGACGATCTCCCGAAACGTCTCGAGGCTCATGGATTTGCGAGCGTCCAGGATGTCATCGATACGACGCTTATCAACAACGTGTCCTATCAGGCGAGCGTTCCCGAACTGATCGAAGAGAAATGCATCCGCTGCAATCTCTGCGTCGAAATATGTCCTTATTTCGCGATCGAAATGAAGGATGTCATCACGTTCGACGCCGAGAAGTGTTTCGAATGCGGCTTGTGCGTGACGAAGTGTCCGACACAAGCGATCATCATGCCGAAGCGGGGGAACGACCGATGAAAAAGGACATATCGATTTCGATCG
>JAGYNT010000032.1 GCA_018399615.1 Acholeplasmataceae bacterium | reverse complement strand
GAGATGATACGCATATTCATTACCTCGTGATCGGCAGTGGACCACCGCTCGTTCTTTTACACGGAAACGGCGAGGATCACCGAATCTTCCTAAAATTGGCGGAAACCCTGAAAGCGTCATACACGCTTTATCTCGTCGACAGCAGAAATCACGGCTTGAGCACAAGCAATGGTTCCTATACGTATTCTGCCTGTGCCGAGGATATGATCGCTCTGTTCGATTCACTCCGTTTGAAGCATGTTTTTCTTCTCGGTTTCAGCGATGGGGGAATCATCTCTCTGATGATCGCCTTGAAGCGGCCCCGACTTTTGTCCGGTTTGATCGTCGCCGGGGCCAATCTCAACCCGCAGGGATTGAAAAAGAGTTGTCGCCAGGCGATCAGACGTGACTATGACGCCTATCATCGGTCTTCCGACTTGCTGATGCTCACTGAACCCGACATAAAAAAAGAGGAGCTTATGCGCATAAGCACCCCAACACTTGTCCTTGCCGGTGAACACGATGTGGTGCATCGTGCGCACACGTATTCGATCGCCCGGCATATTCCACAAAGCGAACTCCTGATTCTCCAAGGCCACGATCACTACGACTATATTCGCCACGCATCGTGTCTGCGACATGTCGTACGCGCATTTATCACGAATTTACGGGAATCAGAAGGCACCGAGACCACGAACGACGATGAAAACGATGTATGAGGCATAGAGCATCATAAGGATGATACCCTCTCTTCTGGAAATCGTCAGTTTCGTGAATGCGAACACGGCGACAAGCAGTGTGATTCCGATGACAAGGATCATATCGAAGATGACTTCGGCGCCCAGGCCGAGTGGAACGACGGTACCGGAAAGCCCGACGACCAGAAGCGTATTGAAAATATTCGAACCGACGACGTTGCCGAGTGCGATCTCGTTCTCGCCCTTGCGGGCGGCCATGACGGACGTCACGAGTTCGGGAAGAGACGTACCGAGCGCGACGACACTCAGGCCGACGAGCGTGGTTGCTTTCGTCACGCTGACATCGAAGGTGGAAACGATCCACTGGATCGAGATGTATTCCGCTCCGGTCGTAACGAGATAACCGCCCGCGGAGACGCCGATAATCCCGATGAGAAGAAGTGCGATCGCCTTTTTGACATCAACGACCCGGATGTCTTCGATCTGATCGAGGTCTTTCGGTTGACGAATCGTGCGATAAACGTAATAACCGAAAAAGGCCAAAAGGATCAAAGCCTCGAATCGGGCGATCTCGTGATTCGCCTGAAAGAAGCGTGCGAAAAAAAGGATCAGAACACTCGTAAGAATCAAAAAAGGGAATTCCTTTCGGATCATCGTTTTGCGGACGGCGACCGGCATGACGACCGCGGTAAAACCCAGAATCAGTGTGAGATTGGATATGTTCGATCCGATGATGTTCCCCATCGCGATATCGGCGGTTATGCCTTGCTGGCGGGCCGATATCGATGCGGCGAAACTGACGGCCAACTCCGGCAGTGACGTTCCGAAGGCGACGAGTGTCAAGCCGATAATCAAAGGTGAAACGTTGAACTTTCGAGCAATCGAACTCGACGAGACGACGAACAGGTCCGCACCTTTGATCAGGAACACGAATCCGATAACCAGAAAGAGGAGATGGAGCACGATCTGCATGGTTCTAAACCTTTCCGCACGTGTGATATAAAAGCGAGTGTGCAAAAATAAAATCGATCTCATATTCGACTAGACACATTTTAACACATGAATCGCAGGCGCACAAGACGGAATGCTCATATCCGATCGAGTTATGTTCCCATGCTTGACAAAACAGAGAAAAACGTGTATTCTATATCCATCATCAGCATTAGAAGGATGACCAAAGCCATAATGGAAGAAAGCAACAGTACCAAGATCGAAGATCCGTTATACCCGCATAACAAAAACCGAGCCGACGGCGCGTTTTTCAGCGTCGTTTTTTCTTTGGACAAGGAGGAAAAAGCGTGATCTTTCTGATCCCTTTATTCGTATTGATACAAATGGTTTTCACGATCTCGGAAATCGCCATGATCGCGATGAGCTACCAAGAGGTTGAAAACGATGCCCAGTCGGGCAACAGGAAAGCACAGCGCGTCGAAGCCTACAAGAACAATCCCAGACCCTATTCGACCGCGGCACGCATCATGATCACGCTCTCACTCATGGGAAGCGGTGTCGTATCCTATCTGCTCCTTGAACGGTCATTGGGCCAAAAGGGACTCGTCATCGATATGCTTATCGTGATTCTTGCCGTCCTGATCCTTTTGCTTGTTCATGTATCGTTCGGACAGATCATCGCCCGCAGGCTTGCCCGAAAGTACAGCCACGCATTCGGTTACGGACTCGTCGGAATCATGACGTTCGCGAAACACCTGCTGCGTCCCATCGTCTTTCTCGTGACCTGGCTTGCCGGGGCAATCGGACGTATCTTTGTTCTCAATCCTTCCGATGAGACGTTCAACATGACCGAAGAAGAGATCCGAATGATCGTCGAAGCGAGTGGAAAGACCGGGGTCATCGATGAGGATGAACGGGAAATGATCCATAACATCTTTGATTTCGATGACACGGAAGCAGCGGATATCATGACCCATCGCACCGAGATATCATCGCTCGATGTCCGGTCGACCAAAAAGGAAATCATCGACTTCGTCGTCACGGAACGCTTCACGCGTTTCCCTGTTTTCGAGGAAAACATCGATCAGATCGTCGGAACGCTCCATGTCAAGGACCTTTTGCAGTATCTGGATCAGTCCATCGACCATATCGATCTTCGGTCCATCCTCAGAAAACCGTATTTTATTCCGGAATCGAAAAACGTTCGTGAATTGTTCAAAGAGATGCAGCGCGAAAAGAACCATATCGCCATCGTGATCGATGAATACGGCGGTACGGCAGGACTGATTACCATCGAAGATCTGATCGAGGAAATCGTCGGTAACATTTTCGATGAGTACGATGAAGTCGAAGAAGAATTCATCAAGATCGATGACAGACAATATGAAGTCGCCGGTCTGATGAACATCGATGACCTCGAAGACCTGTTGGGAATCGGTCTTCCGGTAGACGACTACGATACGTTGAGTGGTTTCATCCTCGGCTTTCTCGGACGCATTCCCGACAATGGCGAAGGGTGTGTCGCTTGCCTACAGCAATCATCATTTCCGAAGTTTTTGAAATACGAAGATCAGATCATCGCGAGCGTTCGCATCACGAAACTCCAGAGCATGAAAAAGACCGATGACTGATCGATACGGAGAACACATGAATGGATGAACGGGATCTTACGTTGACGATTGTCCTCATCATATTGATCGCGTTTTCGGCATTTTTCTCATCAACGGAAACGGCCTTTTCATCGGTCAATCGCGTCAAGTTGAAAAATCTCATACAAAACGGCAACAAAAGAGCGAAGCATACGCTCGTTCTGGCGGAACGGTTCGAGCGTGTTTTGATTACCATCCTGATCGGAAACAATATCGTCAATATCGCAGCGGCTTCGATTTCGACCGTTCTTTTCGTCAAGCACTTCGGTAATCCCGGAATCACGTTGTCAACGGCCGTCATGACGACGCTCGTTCTGATTTTCGGTGAGATCACGCCCAAGACGATCGCCAAGGAAATCCCCGAGACCTATGCGCTTTCGGTTACGCCGATCCTCATTGTCCTCATATGGGTTCTGACACCGCTCAACCTCGTATTCGGCTCGATTCAACGATACATGCGTCGGGTGATCACCTTGAAAAAGGAAGCGTCGATTACCGAGGACGAACTGCTGACCTACGTCGATGAAGCGGAAGAAGAAGGTCAGATCAACGCCAATGAACGACAACTGATCAAGAGCGTCATTGATTTCGATGACCTCAAGATCGAGGATATCTTCACCCCGCGTGTCCATGTGATCGCGATCGATCGTGACGATGACAACGACAAGATCATCCAGGCTTTTCGCAAGACCGGTTACTCCAGACTCCCGATCTATGAAGAGGATATGGATCACATCGTCGGAATCATCAATCACAAGGACTTCTATCATCAGGTGATGTATGAAAAACAACCTCTGGACAGCATCATACAGCCCGTGGTTTACGTGACGGAATACATGCGTATTTCCAATCTGCTCGCATTGCTCAGACAGAACAAATCCCATATCGCCATCGTCAAGGATGAATTCGGCGGCACGCTCGGTGTCGTAACCATGGAAGACATCCTGGAAGAACTCGTCGGTGACATCTGGGATGAACACGATAAGATCGTCGAACACATCATCAAGATCACGGAAGACACATATCGGGTCCGGGGGGATACCAATCTCGATGATTTCTTCGAACTCGTCGGTCTCGAAGGCGATTTCGATTACGCGACGATCAACGGTTGGGTCATGGATGAACTCGATCGCATCCCGGAACCGGGTGATGCGTTTCGCTTCGAACATCTCGAAGTCACCGTGACGCAGGCGGATGAGAAACGCGTCCTCGAAGTGACGGTCAAAGTGTTACCGCTTGAAAAAGAAAAAGAAGACGATCGATAAACAAAAGGGTTCGAACCACCTGCGTGGTTCGAACCCTTTTTCAAACGAAAGAAAAGACACGCCGGAACGTGTCTTTTTGAGTAATCGAATTAAAGTGCGGGATTCGCGAAATCGAAAAGCGAATCAAGAACAACGTAGAAGTTTCCTGAGCGAACGGTAACGCCTGCGAGATCATCGATCAACGATGTTCCATCAAGTGATCCACCACGTGAGTCGACCGCTTGAAGATTGTCGTTCCAACCGTTGGCTTTCCACGGCAATTCGGTGACCAGTTCGGCTTGTTCATACCGTTCGAGTTCGCATTGACCTTCTGGCGGAAACCCATACCATCTTCAAGACGTATCCGCCGGCACCCTTCATGTTATAGGCATCGCCGAGTTCCTGCCCGGTGGAAGGTCTCCATTCGAACGTTCCTTCGAGAAATATCATTGGTCGTTGATTGCAGAACATCGAGAACAAGTTCGGCATCTTCGAGTTCACCGGAAGCCGTAATGTCAGATGAGCACTGTAAAGGTCGGTCCCTGTAGCAAGAATGGACTGGAACGTGCCTGCTTTGCGTTATCGACGGCTTCTTGAGCGAAGTGCAGGTAGCCGCCAATCTAACTGATAGTGACGCACCGACATTGTCGATCACGTCATCATCATCGACCGTGACGGAATCAACACCGTTTTCAAACCAGTAGGCTTCCAGGAATCAGTTCAGCTTAATTCGTCCCATTAACAGTGCGCCGCCGCGTTCAACCATACCGTAGTCATCGCCGAGTTCCTTCTTGGTGAGTTCGTTCCAGGCAAATGAGTACTCTTCGGTTTCTTCGTCTTGCGTACGTGTACCCTGACGCGAGGTATTCGTGGTGACGATTTCATCGTCTTCGATCGTAACGGTTACCCAAGTGACCATCGGTGCGTCGCGATGAACGGAAACTTCGTATGCGAGATATTCCACCGTCGAATGCGTATTGGCATGTACGCTCTGTCTTCTTTGTCGCCACATGCAATCAGTGAATGTCGCCAATAGTACGACAAGCAAAAACAAGATTTTTCATATGTAATTCCTCCTAATGTATTGGTTATTACACTGTAATTATACAAAAATAACGGCTCATTGCAACACAAATCATAAGCAAAGTCCATAAAAACGCTTTACTCAGAACCAAAAAGAACCAAAACTGTATGAAGTCATCCTTTTGTCTTTTAATGCGTACAAAAGTGATAAAATATGTACGGAGAGGTTGACTAACATGGATAAGAAAGCACTGAACGAAAGACAGAAAAACATACAAAATTTTTTCGATTATCGCCCATATCGATCTGGCAAGTCCACCCTTGCCGACCGTATTCTTCAGAAGACGAATTCGGTGAGCGAACGTGACATGAAAGCGCAGCTGCTCGACACGATGGACTTGGAAAGAGAGCGGGGCATCACGATCAAACTCAATGCCGTTGAACTCAACTACCAGGCCAAAGACGGAAAAGACTACATCATGCATCTGATCGACACACCCGGGCATGTCGATTTCACTTACGAGGTATCACGCTCTCTCGCGGCATGCGAGGGTGCGATTTTGGTTGTCGATGCGGCTCAAGGCATCGAAGCGCAGACACTGGCGAATGTCTATCTGGCGATCGACAATGATCTTGAGATCATACCCGTCATCAACAAGATCGACCTGATGAGCGCCGAACCCGAACGGGTGATCAAGGAAATCGAGGATATCATCGGCATTCCGGCCCAGGATGCCGTCTTAGCATCCGCGAAGGACGGTATCGGGATCGAAGAGATTCTCGAACGGATCGTAAGAGATATCCCCGCACCGAAAGGCAACGCCGACGAGCCCCTTCAGGCTCTCGTTTTCGATTCGCTCTATGATGCCTACAAGGGGGTCATCCCCTCGATTCGTGTCATCAACGGTACGGTCAAAAAGGGTGATATCATCCGTTTCATGGCTTCCAAAGCGACCTATGAGGTTCTTGAGGTCGGCGTTCACAAACCCAAGATCACGAAGCGTGAGGTGCTCGGTCCCGGGGATGTCGGTTATCTGATCGCTTCGATCAAGGATATCAATACGGTTCATGTCGGTGACACCGTCACACATGAGGAAAACAGAACGAAAAAAGCGTTGCCGGGTTACCGACAACTGAACTCCGTTGTCTTTTCCGGTCTTTACCCGATCGACAGTGCCGACTACAACGACTTGAAAGACGCACTCGATCGCTTGAAATTGAACGACGCGTCACTCATCTACGAACCGGAAACCTCACAGGCCCTCGGTTTCGGTTTTCGTTGTGGATTTCTCGGGCTTCTCCACATGGAGATCGTCCAGGAACGAATCAGACGAGAGTTCAATATCGATCTGATCGCGACGGCACCCTCGGTCATCTATCGTGTCCATCTGACCGATCAAAGCGTAGTCGTCATCGACAATCCCACGAATCTGCCACCACAGCAGAATATCGATCACATCGAAGAACCCTATGTCAAGGCCTCGATTACGACACCGAAGGATTACGTCGGCGCGGCCATGGAAATCAGTCAACGCAAACGCGGTATTTTCGGTGATATGCGCTATATCGACGACAATCGGGTACTCATCACCTATGAACTCCCCCTTTCCGAGATCGTTTACGATTACTTCGACAAGCTCAAATCCTCAACGAAAGGATACGCCTCCTTCGATTACGAGATGGCGGGATACAAGCCTTCCAATCTTCAGAAAATGGATATTCTTCTCAACGGTGAGATCGTCGATGCCCTGTCGATGATCGTTCATCGGGATTTTGCCTATGCCCGAGGGAAGGCCATCTGTGAGAAAATGGTCGAGCTCGTACCAAGACAGATGTTCGAGATTCCGGTCCAAGCCGCGCTCGGTTCGAAGATCATCGCCAGACAGACGATCAAGGCCATGCGCAAGGATGTCCTTTCGAAGTGCTACGGCGGTGACATATCACGAAAGAAGAAGCTTCTAAAAAAACAGAAAGAGGGCAAGAAAAAGATGAAATCGATCGGTCGTGTCGACGTCCCGCAAGAGGCGTTTACAGCGATTCTGGCCAACAGCGATGATTGATCGAATCGATTCAATGCCTCGAAATACGCGTTACGTGAAAAGAAGCGTGGTATCGTGAAAGGTCTCTACATCCACATTCCGTTTTGTGAGTCGATCTGTTCCTATTGTGATTTTGTCAAGCGCATCCCGAAAAACAACAGAATGGTCGACGACTACATCGATGAGCTGATCCGTGAAATCGAATCCTATCGGGATCATTTCGCATCGATCGACACGATCTACATCGGTGGTGGTACCCCGAGCATGTTGACCATCGAACAGATCGATCGGTTGTTTCTGGTACTTGAACCGATCGAGCCGATCGAATATACGATCGAAGTCAATCCCGAGAGCTATACGTATGAAAAGGGTGAACGTTTCAAGGCCTTTGGCGTGAACCGCGTCAGTCTCGGCGTCCAGACCTTTGATCCGACGCTCTTGAACGTGCTCAATCGGAAGCATCGGCCGGAAGAAGTCGATCGTACCGTCCGTCATTTGAACGATATCGGAATCGAGCGAATCAGCGTGGATATGATCTATGCGATTCCCGGTCAGACGATGGACTCCCTGAAAAGCGATCTGGATTACCTGAAGCGACTCGACGTTTCGCATATATCCTATTACTCGCTCATTCTCGAAGAGAAAACGGTCTTTCACGAACTCTTTCGAAAGGGTGAGCTCCATCTCGTTGAAAACGACCTCGAAGCGGGCATGTATCAGACGATCATCGATCGTTTGTCTGCTCTCGGATACGATCATTACGAGATTTCGAACTTCGCCAAGCCCGGCAGACAATCCGTTCACAATACGCTCTACTGGACGCTCTCGGAATATATCGGATGCGGCCTTGGTGCACATGGGTTTCTGAATGGGACGCGGTATGTGAATCACTCGCACATTTCAAACTATCGAAAGCCCTGGGTCAAAGAGTCTTATGAAACGACCGCGGACGAACGTCTTGCCGATGAACTCGTTTTCGGTCTGCGGAGACTTGAAGGCGTCGACCTCGAAAGACTCGAAAGAAACTACGGCATCGATCCGTTCAGGCGTTATCCGGAATTGAAGAAAACCGTTGAAGACGGGTTGGTCGAAGTTCAAGGGTCCTTTCTGCGATTGACAAAAAAAGGTCTGTTCTACGGGAACCAGGTGTTCATGGTGTTCATATGAAATATCTGATCAAGGATTTCGAATACTATCTGATCAAAGAGCGGGGACTTTCCCCAAACACCTATTCGGCCTATCTCTCGGATATTCGGGAATACGCCTTGTTTTTGAAACGCTATCACCAGGTCGAGAACCCGAAAAAGATCGAACGCAAGCACATCGAAGGTTTCCTCAAGAGCTTGAAGCGTCGCGTCACGACGAAAACGATCGCACGCAAACTCGCGTCGATCAAAAGTTTCCATCACTTTCTCCTGCTGGAAAAAGAAATCGATGTCGATTACGCCAAGCCATTTGAAGCTCCGAAACAGAAGAAGACCTTGCCGAAAGTACTCGCAGTCGATGAAGTGGTCGCTTTGCTCGAAGCGATCGATCGAGCGAAACCGCTCGGTCTGCGAAACGTGGCACTACTCGAACTCATCTATGGATCGGGACTTCGGGTAAGCGAGTTGCTTTCCATCGAGATCGAAGACATTCATCTGAACAACGCCTATGTCAGAGTCCGAGGAAAGGGCGACAAAGAGCGTATCGTACCCATTTCCGATATGGCCGTCATTGCCTTGCGGAAGTATATCGTCCATGGCAGAAACGCATTGCTCGATCCGCTCAAGAAGACCAACGTGCTCTTTTTGAATCAGAAAGGAAAAGGACTTTCCCGTCAAGGGTTTTTCAAAGTATTGCAGAAACTGGCCGAAAAGGCCGGAATTGAATCCGCCTGTTCGCCCCATACGCTCAGACACTCTTTCGCAACCCATCTGCTGGAAAACGGACTTGACTTGAGAACACTCCAGATGCTGCTCGGGCACGAGGACATATCGACGACGCAGATCTATACGCATATCAGTCAGAAACAGATCAAATCGGTCTATGATCGCACGCATCCGCGTGCGAAAAAGGAGGAGAAAGATGAAGTATAAACGAATCTTTTTGATCGTATTGGACAGCCTCGGTATCGGTGAGGCGCCGGACGCCGCGGATTATGGTGATGTCGGAGCGCATACGATCGGACATATCGCGGAAGCGATGGACCTTGACATACCGAACATGAAGGCGCTTGGTTACGGCAATATCGCACCGATCAGGAACGTCGAAGCGGTCGATCATCCGAAAGCTTTCCATACCAAAATGCAGGAGGCTTCGCTCGGCAAGGATACGATGACGGGTCACTGGGAACTGATGGGACTCTACATCACGAAACCGTTCAAGACGTTTACCGAAACGGGGTTTCCAAAAGAACTCATCTGCGCCCTTGAAAAGAAAACGGGACGAAAGGTCATCGGAAACATCGCCGCCTCCGGAACGGAAATCATCAAGGATCTGGGCGAAGAACACATGAGGACCGGCAATCTGATCGTCTACACGTCCGCCGATTCGGTTCTCCAGATCGCGATGCACGAAAAGATCATACCGATCGATGAGCAATACCGTATTTGTGAAATTGCCCGCGAATTGACGATGGAACCGGAATATCGTGTCGGTCGCGTCATCGCGAGACCGTTTCTGGGATCATCGGCCGATGATTTCAAACGAACGACGAACAGACACGACTATGCGCTCAAACCCTATGACAAGACGACGTTGAACTTTCTCGATGAAGCCGGATACGACGTGATCGCCTTGGGCAAGATCAACGATATTTTCGACGGTTACGGCATCAATGCCTACTCCAAGACGACGTCGAATGATGACGGCATGCGTCAGATCATCGAAACCGCCAAAAAGGATTTCACGGGACTCTGTTTTTTGAATCTCGTCGATTTCGACGCTTTGTACGGTCACCGCAGGGATCCGATCGGTTACGGCAAGGCGATCGAAGCATTCGATAAACAACTGCCGCTTCTGATCGCCGAACTCGACCGTGACGATATGCTGATCCTGACCGCGGATCACGGGAATGATCCGATCCATCACGGAACCGATCACACCAGAGAGTATGTCCCGCTTCTCGTCTATTCGAAACGCTTTGAAAAGGGGCGTGAACTGCCCGTTTCAAAAACATTTGCGGATATCGGTTATACGATCGCCTTGAACTTCGGTACGGAAAAACCGGAACACGGATCATCTTTTCTGGAATACATCACATGATCAAAGGAGGACTGCCAAGTGATTTGGCAGTCCTCCTTTGATTGTTTTCGTCATGCTCTGAGATCCGAAACGGCTTCCTCGATGGCGTTTGCGACGTATTGGAGATCTTCGTCACGCGTATTCTCGCCAAGGGATAGTCGGATGGCACCATGGACATAGTCCTCGTCGACCCCGATCGCTTTCAAGACATGAGACGGTTCGACCGAACGCGCATTGCACGCGCTTCCCGTGGATACCGCGATTCCTCTTTTGTCGAGTTCGTATGCGAGTTCCATGCCGGATATGCCTTTGAACGAAAGATTCAAGTTGCCGGAAAGACGTCTTTCCAAGAGATCGGGACCGTTGAGTCTGACATCGTCCACCTGTTCGAAGACGAGGTCCTTGAGCGTTTTGGTCTGCCGAGAAAGTTTGGTCGAATAGGACTCTCGATTTACAAGCATGCGTTCGAACGCTTCTGCCATACCGAGAATCCCCGCCACGTTCTCCGTGCCGGCCCGACGACTCATTTCCTGCATGCCGCCGTGAATCAGCGGTTCGATCGCTATGCCTTTCCTGAAGAAGAGGCACCCCGAACCTTTGGGGCCGTAAAACTTGTGGGCGGACAATGTCAACATGTCGATCGAAAGATGACCGAGATCGATTGTTTCGTGTCCGAATACCTGCACGGCATCGACGTGGAGCGCGACGCCCTTTTTTCGGCATATTTTCCCAATCGACTCGATGTCCTGAATCGTACCGATTTCGTTGTTTCCCCAGATGATCGAAACCAGAAGCGTATTCGAATTCAGACGGGATTCGAGGTCGTCGAGGTCGATGAAACCAGCGCGGTCAACGTCCATTTCGATGACCGTGTAACCGATCGACTCCATGAAAGAACACGCGTGCAGCGTCGCGTGGTGCTCGATTTTTGTCGTGATGATTTCCTTTTTATCCGGATGCGCGAACGCATAGCCCTTGATGGCGAGATTGCTTGATTCGGTTCCTCCGGAAGTGAAAACGAGTTGATCGTCGGAGGCGTTCAACCCTCTGAGTATCGTGTTACGGGCATCGTTTATGAGCTTACGGATGGGGATGCCGACATGATGAAGGGAAGAAGGATTGCCGAAAGATTCGGATAGATAGGGCATCATCCGATCTCTCACTTCATCCTTGATGGGTGTCGTTGCCGCATGGTCCAAGTAAATGGTTTTCATTATTTGGCCTCGATGTCGATGAAACAATCCTTGAGGTTCTCGATGTCGAGGGCGTTCAATCGGTCGAGATGGTTTTCAAGGGGGATGTTTTTAGTGCTTGTTTTGGGGAAAAGTTCCATGATCGCATCAACGATTTTTTGTCTTGCATAGGACTGATGGATGATGCAAGGGTCCGGATCGTTGAAGAGTTCATCGGATTTGTTTACGATGGCTTCCTCCTTGATCGGCATGCTCAAGGGTTTTCCTTTATAGACCGTTTGATTGTTACAGTGAATTTCGATTCTGTATTTCAAAATACCACCTCACGTTATGTAAAATATGTAGTAG
>JAGYNT010000031.1 GCA_018399615.1 Acholeplasmataceae bacterium | reverse complement strand
CTTCACCGGCCGGTGTGGGGTTGATCGCCGTGACGAGTATGAGCTTTCCGTTTTCATTGTCTTTGAGACGTTTCATGAGCTTGAGGTCGATTTTCGCCTTGTCGAATCCGTAGGGAATGCACTCGTCATCCCTGATTCCCAAGTTCTTGCATAGTGCTGTGATCTTTGTTTCCATGAGATCCTCCTGTCATACGTGATCTTGATCGTTCTTGGTTCAATTATAACACATTCGATATCCGAATTCGAGGACAACGTGTAAGCGCTTTACCCATACAGGTAGTCGTCGAGAAAGCGATCCATGACGTAGAGCCAGTGTTGGACCTGGTTTCTGGTGACCAGCGTGATTTCAACGTGTCCTTTGAGATAGCCCAGTCTGATCCGTGCGTCGAATGCATTGACTTTTTCGAAGAGTTTCTGTCCATCGACACGTTCCGAAGCTTCCAACGAAAGGACGAGTTTGACCTGATTCTGCTCTTTGATCGTCTTTTGAACACCCAGTTTCGCCGAGAATTTCTTGAACAGTTTCTCATACATGTAGAGCAGAAGATCGGCATCGAGGTCGCCGAAGCGATCGGTCAGTTCGCTTTTGAGCTCTTCAACGTCGTTCAGGCGGTTCAATGCGCTGATCCGTTTATGGACTTCGATACGTACGCTGTCTTTCTCGACATAGTTCGGATCGACATGTCTCGGTGCGTAAACATGATCGATATCCTCTTTCTTCGGTCGTTCCAGGGTTTCGCCGGTCACAGCCTCTTCGAGGAGTTTCATGTAGAGTTCGATTCCGACCGAATCGATGAATCCGGACTGCTCCTGCCCGAGCAGGTCGCCGGCTCCCCGGATCGAGAGATCGCGCATCGCGATCTTGAATCCGCTGCCGAGCGCGGTAAAATCCTGAATCGCGTTGAGGCGCTTGCGCGCTTCATCATTGATGAGACCTTCACCGCTGTAAAACAGATAGGCATACGCGATCCGGTCGGTTCGTCCGACGCGTCCGCGGATCTGATAGAGTTGTGAGAGTCCGAGCTGATCGGCATCGTGTACGATCAACGTGTTGGTATTGGGGATGTCGACACCGGTTTCGATGATCGTCGTCGAGACCAGGACGTCATAGCCGTGCTCGATGAAATCGCTGATTACGTTTTCAAGCTCATCGCGTTGCATTTTCCCGTGAGCGTGTGCGACTCGGGCTTCGGGAACGAGCCTGTTCAGGCGATGGACGATTCCTTCGATGCCTTTGATCCGATTGAACAGATAGAAAACCTGACCACCGCGAGCGAGTTCTCGCGTGATCGCTTCCTTGATGAGCGCTTCGTTCCTCTCGACGACATACGTCTGAACGGGATACCGGTTCAAAGGCGGCGTCTCGATCATCGAGAGATCTTTCAATCCCATCATCGACATCTGAAGCGTCCTGGGAATCGGTGTCGCGCTCAACGTGAGCGTATCGACATTGGCCTTGATTTCCCGTATTTTTTCCTTGTGTTCGACACCGAACCGCTGTTCCTCATCGACGATCAGCAGTCCGAGATCCTTGAACTTCACGTCGCTTGAGAGCAGGCGATGCGTCCCGATGACGACATCGACGTATCCCTTGGCGAGCTTTTTCAACGTGTCGGTCTGTTGTTTCTTTTTGACGAAACGACTGAGCAGGGCGACATTCGCACCATACTTCTCAAACCGATCTTTGAACGTATAGTAGTGCTGTCTCGCGAGTACGGTGGTCGGTACGAGGTAAAGGACCTGTTTGGCGTTGAGTACGGCCTTGAATGAAGCCCTGAGGGCGACTTCCGTTTTGCCGAACCCGACGTCGCCGCAGATCAACCGATCCATCGGTTTCGCTTGTTCCATGTCGTATTTCGTGTTTATGATCGCTTTTTCCTGATCTTTGGTGGGAAGATAAGGAAAGTCCCTTTCGAACGCTTCCTGCATCGTATCGTCCTTCTGGAATGCGAAACCTTCGCTTTGTTGACGCGTGGCATAGAGTTTGATGAGACGATCGCTCAAGTCCTTGATCCGTTTCCTGACGTTCGCTTTCGTCTTCGACCACTGTTTTCCACCGAGTTTCGAAAGTCTGGGTGTCATGCCGTCATGGCTGCTGTATTTCAAAACGAGATCGATCTGATCCATCGGGACGTAGAGCGCTTCTTCTCCGGCATAGATGATGTGCAGGTAGTCGCGTTTCTCCTGGGACAGTTCCATCGTTTTCAAACCGACGTATTGCCCGATGCCGTAGTCGTAGTGCACGACATAGTCCCCGACGGACAGATCTTCGACGCGTCGGATCTTCTTGGACTGGTTGAGGACGCTTCGATAGCGTATGGCTTTCCGCGTCTTGGCGAGGAAAAGGTCCGTTTCATCGATGACCCATAATCGGTCTCCGGTCGCCCTGAACGATCCCTGGTAGGACGTGTCTAGAACGTATGTGCCGGGATCCTCCGACAGTTCGAGTCGATAAGGGATATGTTCCTGTTCGAGGTGATCGATCAGTCGTTTCCGAAAGTATTCGGTCGGCATCGCGAAGATGATGCGGAAGGGAATCGACGGCATCCCGATATCCATCGTCAACAAGGAAAGATTTCCTGATACCGATTGACATCGTGGACGCCCAAGTCATAGGCCGATGGTCCGCTATGCGTCGTAGTTGTCGATCTCGATGTGTGTCAGGGCTAAGCAGCCGGGATCGAGTCCGAGTCGAAAGGGGATATCGAGAAACGCGCGACCGTGCATGGCGGTTGCGTATGTTTCGGAGATCGCTCGCGATCGTGTCCTCGTTGATCCTCATCTTGTCGACATCGATGAAGCAAAGCCTATGATCCCGGGAAAAATCGAGAACGGTCGTTCTCTCTTCATTGAAAAAAGGTATGTAGATGGAGAGTGCGTCGGTCTGTTGGCGAAGTTCGAGAGCTTCCAGGTCCTGCTCGAGTTTCTCTCTTTTTCACGCTCGACAGGACGTTTGAAAAGAACTCCCGGATTTTCCCAATGGCGTCCCGTTTCATGGAATCCGTAGAACAGTTCGTGCATGGAGCGATTTCGAGATGTTCGATTTCCGCGAACGAACGTTGCGTGTCGACATCGAAGCTTGATCTCCTCGAGTTGGTCATCGAAGAAATCAATGATACGGATATTCGTTGTGAAGGGTGAAGACATCGAGGATCGACCCTCGACACTGAATTCCCTGGATTTTCAACGGTATATTTCCGTATATCCGCTGTGGACGAGAAACTGAACGAGATCCTTCATGTCGTACCGGCCGGTTGATCAACAGTGTGCGTCCGCCGCGTTCATAATCCTTCTTCGGTGTCAACTGTCTCTGACTCAAGCCCTGCATGGTTGTCACGACGATGAACGGTTTTTCGGTCATCAGTTGTTTTATGGTGTAGAGCCTTTCGCTTTTGAACTCGGGACTGCCGAGCGCCATGATCGCCGTGAGCGTCTGGTCGGCGGGATAAAAGAACCGATTCGGCATCGACGATCCGACTGATCATGTCGTAATAGCGTTGCGCATCATAGAGGTTCGGCAAAACGACGAAGATCGTTCGTCCCGTTTGAAAGCCTGAGCGAAAAGATACGCATTGAACGTATCGTTCGACCGTTTGACCCGTCGGATTCGATTGATCTTTTCGGCATGTCTGCCGATGATTCTGAAAATCATATTCCCTTATCCTTTAAACAACACCCAAACGCTTAGGTCCGGGTGTTGTATCTCGTCATGATTTCGTTGAAAGAGATACCTGAGACAAACAAGTCGATTTGGCACCGATCACGGATTCGACGGCAGGTGCGAGCGTGATCTCCTCATCCGTGCCGATTTTTCCGGAGAACGTACTTGTCGAGCGGCATATCCGTGCGTCGTTTCCGACACCGATCCGTATCCTTTTGAAGTTCTGGCTCCTGAGTCTGTCGATGATGTTCCGCAACCCGTTGTGTCCGCCATGGCCACTGGATTCCCGGAGTCGGATCCGATCAGAGATGGACATCGTCGACGATGACCAGAAGATCTTCGACATCGGCCTTGTAATAGGACAGAAAGGAGGCGATCGACTCACCCGATCGATTCATGTAAGTCGAAGGTTTCATCATGACGATCTTTTCCTGCTGGAAAGTCGACATGTTGATCTCGGCGTTGAACTTGCCTTGGAATCCGGCTTTCTGTCGGAGCCGGCTGAGCCATTCGTCGATCACGATGAACCCGATGTTGTGCCGCGTCTTTCGGTATGCCGCTCCCGGGTTTCCCAGTCCGACGACGACTTTCACGATTTACCCCGATGGCGATGCGTGATCTGATCGAAGATCTGACTGATCGGCTCATCCTGAATGATATGCAGAATGGACTGTCCCAAGAGTGGTCCGATCGAGACCTGGGTGACTTTCCCCCGGCAACAATCCTCGTTCAGATCGATCGTGTTCGTCACGATCACTTCTTTCAGAACCGAGGATTCGATCCGTTCAAGGGCGTCACCGGAGAAGACGGGGTGCGTCGCGGCGGCATAAACGGCTTTCGCCCCTTTTTCCATGAGCGCTTCGGCTCCCGCGATCAGTGTTCTCGCGGTGTCGATGATGTCATCGACCATGATCGCGATCTTGCCGTCGACATCACCGATGATGTTCGCGACTTCCGCCTGATTCGGTTTCGGTCTGCGCTTGTCGATGATCGCGAGTGGCGAATCGAAAATACGGGCGAAAATACGAGCTCGGGTCACGCCACCGTGATCGGGGGAAACGATGACGATATCATCGAGATTTTTGACATTCAGAAAATAATCGGCCAAGAGCGATGTTGCAGGAAAGTTGTCGATCGGGATATCGAAGAAACCTTGAATCTGTGCGGCATGAAGGTCGATACAGACGAGACGGTTGATTCCGGCGACCTGAAGCAGATCGGCGACGAGCTTGGCCGTGATCGGTTGACGCGACTTCGACTTGCGGTCCTGGCGCGAATACCCGTAGTACGGCATGATGACATTGACCGTCTTGGCGGATGCCCTTTTCAAAGCATCGGCCAAAACGAGGAGTTCCATGAGGTGCTCGTTGGCCGGTGCGGATGTCGACTGGATCACGAAAACGTGATGTCCCCGCACGCTCTCTTCGATATTGATCGAAATTTCGCCGTCGGCGAATTTGACGACATCGACTTTGCTCAGCGGTATGTCAATCGAATTCGCGATTTCCTGGGCCAGTTTCCGATTCGAACTCAAAGAAAAAATCTTGACTTTCTTTCCTGCTACTACCGACATTTTTATGCGTTCTCCCTTATCGTTTTTTCACCTTCATTATACAACAGATCACCCCTTATTGAAACCGAAAGACCATACAAAAAAATCTTTTTTGCGCGTGCGTGCAAAAAAGATTTTCATATTCGATTCATACTTCTTTTCTTAGGCTTCGGCTTCTTCTTGGACCTCTTCCTCTTCTTCAGGTTGGTTGGCCATCTCGATGTCGTAAGCCTCAACAATCGCATCCTCGATCATCTTGCGCATCTCGCTATGAATAGGGTGAGCGATATCTCGGAATGTTCCGTTCGGCGTCTTCTTGCTGGGCATTGCCACAAAGAGTCCTTTTTCGCCTTCGATGATCCGGATATCGTGCACAACGAAACTTTCGTCAAACGTAATCGTTGCGACTCCTCTCAGTCTACTTTCGCTGCTTACAAGCTTAACTCTAACATCTGTGATCTTCATTTTACCCTCCAAGACATGCTATCGTTATATAGGAATTATATCATATCGGCAGCCATTATTAAACATTTTTATGGTTTAAGGGTGGTTTTGACGTGGTTTTTGTTGTCTTTTTCGGATATGTTAACTTTATTTTGTTTGGAAAAAGGCAAATCCAAATAAAAGAAAGTGGACCCGCTTCCGGTCATCATGATATCTCCAAGGTTTCTTTTCAGTTCGTTATGGTGCTTTTTCAGTTCGGGATACCTTGTTAAAGCGGTTTTTAGCAGGTCGTTGTACGTACGCTTGAAAAACAGGTCATACGATTCGTTCAGATAGAGGGCGAAAAGCCGTTCGAACCGTCGCGTCTTTCGGCGCGTCCTGTGGGCCTTGAAAACCTCTTTGGTCGAGATATCGAGCCCGTTGAAAAAGAGATGGACGCCTTCGATCGGCGGTTTGTCGATAAAGAGCAGATATTCCCCTCTTCCCATGACATAGGCGGGCCTTTGATAGAGACAGAAGAGCGTGTCCGAGCCCAATGAAAGTGCGAGTTCCTCGAGTTCTTCGAGTTCGAGACCGAGTTCCCATAAACGGTTGAGCCCCCGCAAGGTCGCGGCGATATCGGCGCTTTCCCCACCGAGCCCGGAACCGATCGGAATGTTCTTCACGAGTTTGATCCGTGCGCCCTTCGTGACGTCGAAGGCCTTTTGCATGGCATAAGCGGTTCGAAGAACGGCATTATCGGCGAGATCACGAGATCTTCCTCAAAAGCGATTTCTCGCTCAAAGCCGTGAACTCGGAGTTCATCGGAAAATTCGAGCGGTAAGAATCATTCTCAGTTCATGATATCCGTCTTCCCGTTTCCCGAGAATGAGGGCGAGATTGAGTTTTGCATGGGCGCGTTCCTTAATCATGGGGCCAGGCCCTCCACGATTCTTTGACTGGCGACGCTGATACGCTCGGCGCGAATCATCGGATGGATATCTTGCCCGACCAGAAAGGACTCGATTTCGCGCTTTTCGATTCCGTATCCTTCATGAAGATTGCTGACCAAAGGCTTTCCGTTTTGGCGAAAGCTCTTTGACGAAGCCGGGATGAGCCGCTCCTGGTGTTCGGGGTGAATCGTTCGAATCCCTTTTTTCGATCCGACGACGACGCCGTCGACGTTCGGGATCGGGTAGAACATCTTCCCTGTTGACATCGAGCACTGGTAGCCGCGTGCGCCCGGGTATTGCAGGATGACCGATAATGCGTTATACGCCCTTGTTCCCGGATTGGCGAGCAAATGCCCGCAACCTCTTTCTGAACCATCAATGACGCTGTTCTGATCGACTCGGTTTCAAGAATCCGAAAAGATCGGCGTCGTGATGTAGTACGGAACGTTGGCGACGACGTGTATGTTCAATAATACGCGAGATCGACCTCGAGAAAATCGCGGCAGACGACTTCGATGATTGTCGAACGTCTCTTCGAGTTCATTTGAGAAAAGGACGCAACGTCGAATCGATCTCATACGCGATCACGCGTTTGGCCTGAGCCGCGAGTGCGATCGTCAGTCCGCCTTGACCGGGCCCGATCTCGATGACCGTCTTTCCATCGATATGGGACTGCGGACGATCTTGTTGAGCAGATTCTTGTCACGGATGAAGTTTTGTCCGAATCTCTTTTTCATGTGGTGGACATGGAGCGATTCTTTTGATCTGTTTTCGGTGATATTGAACATACGGATACGCTTGAGCAGCGTCTTTCCGTTGACCCGTGTCCGAGGCTGAATGTTTCCGCGATCGCTCTTCGAGTCTTCGCACTGTTCGATGCCTGATCAGTTTCATGTCATGAAGAAAAGCGATGGTGACGTCGCTTTCGATTTATCGGCCGTAACGAATGTCTTCGAGCGCTCGATTTCCTCATCGGACACGTGCTCGACACCGACCTTTCCGATGGGGCGATCGCCTTCTTCCGGTCGACGAACACGTGGGTGAACGTGACCGAGATCGCTTCGAGAATACGCTTGATAGCGTTCTCCGGCGTGACGGGGTCGAGAAACAGAACGATATCGTGTTTCCTGAAGGCGACGGATCAACACTTTTTTTGTCCGTGTCGATCGCGCTTTCCGTTGACGGACACGATGCGGACATCGTGGCCGACCTGTCGAATTCGGGCGATATCGTGTGCGCCTTCGACGACGAGAACTTTCGGTTTCATTTGCGGTAGAAGAACCAGGATCTCTATTCCACTTGATTTCAGACTTTCGATGATTTCCGATTGTTCGGTAATCGTCGATACGCTCATCCTCCAGCAAGACGTAGATCTTTCACCGAATGTCAGCCCGTCATCCTTGTACGTACTGTTTCAATCGTTCGATACCCGGTATAATACGGTTTTTCTTCCGGTTTGAAGGATGCCTTGATGCGGGTGACTCTTCCTGATACCCGGGGTCGTCCTGATATGCCCCCATATTTTCCGATCGAGGAAATCATGGGCGAGATTTCTGAGGATTTCGTCTTCCGACGTCCTGAACCCGCCGATCAACCCGTTCATGTATTGAAGCCGTCGATCGCCATGAAGTTCACGAGATCATCCGGATGAGCGATCATTCTTTTGAGCAGTTCGAGATCTCCGTTCGAAAAGAGCACACCGGAAACAAGCAAGTCCCGAACTCTTTGATGGATCTTTTCAAGGGTCAGTTCATACGCCCGCGAAACGGGATGAAAATAGACTTGCCAATACATGTGATAGCGGCTGGATCAGGTAGTTTTCAATGGCGTGAATGCCACTGGCCTTGAAGACGAGTCGTCCATCTTTCACACGGGCGACGCGTGAATGATTCGATCGGCGTCGATTCTTCCGTAGGCCGCTCCCGTGAAATAGGCGTCGCGTTCGAGATAGTCGAGTTTCGTCGGCACGAGTTGACTCGATATGAGTTGCTCGGATCAGAGGATATTTTCCTCTTTCAGAAGAACGGATGCGACATCATCCGCGAACACGTCATCGACCTGTTTCAAGATCCGTGAAAGGTCGGGATTGCCCTTGATGAGTCGGGCCTGATCACTTCATGATCGATTCCGAAGACATCCTCGAAAGCGTGTGAATAGGCTCCATGACTGATGTCATGGAGGAGCGCGGATACGAGCAGGATCATACGCTCACGTTCATTGAACGCCTGCTTCAGATCGGGTGCGGTTGAAAAACGATAGGCGATTTCATAGACACCGAGGCTATGGCTGAACCGTGAGTGTTCGGCACCATGAAAAACCATATGAACCCCGCTCAACTGGCGAATGCGACGCAACCGTTGAAACGGAGCACTGTCGATGAGTTCCTTGATCAGGGCATCATCGACGTGGATGAATCCGTAAAGCGGATCCTTGTATACCTGTTGTTTTTTCAGTGTATTCAAATCGATTCTCCTTCGGTAAAAAAGGACCCCCGAGAGGTCCTATTCTTCGATCGTGTAAGACTTGACGAGAACGGCTTCATCACCGGTCGAGAGCATGAAGGCACTGCCGTCATCGGTATCGAGATGGCAATCCAGACGATATTTCGGACTGACACGGCAAAGCACCTGACCGAGTATACCCGGTTTGATGCCTTTCACTTCGATACTGACGATGTCCTTGTCCTTGACGCCGAACGTTTTGGCGTCTTCCTCGGAAAAGTGAATGTGTCGGTCGGCGATGATGACGCCTTCCTTCAGTTCGACTCGGCCCTTGGGACCGATCAGCGTCGCCGATCCGGACCCTTTGACATCACCGGATGAACGAACGGGAGCTTCGAACTTGTAGCGAAGGGCATCGCTACGCGATATTTCAACTTGCGAATCCGGTCGTACGGGTCCGAGAATACGAACGCCCGATAGCGTCTTTCCCTGTGGACTCTCGACATCGATCTTTTCCTCGGCGGCGTATTGTCCGGGTTGGCTGAGCGGTTTGAGCGGTGTCAATGCGTGGTCTTTTCCAAAAAGTGTTTCCAGGTGTTGCTGCGTCAGGTGCGCGTGGCGCCCCGATATTCCGATCGGTATTTTTTTCATGTTTTGATCCTCCTTGTATACGTGGTGATTATAACACTTTTATACGTCCTTTTCAATCGATTCATGATAGAATAAAGCCGAAGGAGGAGATTTTATGGCAACGATATTCGAACGGATCATCGCACGGGAAATCCCCGCATACATCGTTTACGAGGACGAGAAGGTCATCGCTTTTCTGGACATCAGTCAAGCGACGAAAGGTCATACGCTTCTCGTCAGCAAAACCCCCTATCGAAACATATTGGACATACCCGATGAAGAGGCCGGTTACGTGTTCAAGGTCGCCTCACGTTTGTCCAAGGTCTTGAAAAACGTGTTTCAGGCGGATGGTCTGAACATGCTCGCGAACGCCGAGGAACGGGCCGGACAGACCGTCTTTCATTTCCACGTCCATCTCATCCCGCGCTATGCGGATGACGATCTGATGATTCGGTTTACGAGTCACATGGACCGGTTGAGTGAACCGGAGTACGAAAAACGTGCGAACATGATCAAAGCGGCGCTATCGTAAAGAGGACGCCGTCGTCCGTGTTCCGTACGCCCAGCGTAAGATTGAAGTGAGCCATCGTCTTTTGCACGATACTCATACCAAGACCGAATTGACCCTGTTCACCCTTCTCATAGGGCCTGAACATCTGGTCGATGAATTTCTGACTGATCGGTTCACCGTCGTTGAAGAAGGTGAGCCTTTTGTTTTTCAGACGAATGACGATCTTCGTTTTCGCATAGCGAAGGGCATTGTCGACGATATTGTTGAACGCATTGTAGAAATTCTCACGAATCCCGTAATAGATCGAATCATCGAGTTCGACCTGAAAATCGATATCGGTCCGATACTTCTGATTGTTGACGATATTGAGGATGACTTCCTTGATTCGGACCGGTTCGAATTCCTTTTGGTCCTTGAGATATTCGAGCTTGCTGAGTTCGAGGAGTTGACGAACTTTCTGGTTGAGAACGTCGGCCTGCTTGATGATGACATCGGCTTCATTCGGTTCCGAGATGCCGTCGGCGATCGCCTCGGCGTAGGACTGGATGACCGCGATCGGCGTTTTGAAATCATGGCTGATGTTTTGCAGCATCTCCTGCTTGATGCGTTCTCCGGCCGCGATCTCCTGACGCATCTTTTCGATTGAGCGCGCGAGTTCGGTAATCTCATCGGATCCGCTGATGTCGATCGTCTCCCGGTAATTGCTTCTGGACAGGTTGAGAACCTGGCATTTGAGTCTGGTCACCCGTTCGACGGTAAGCCTTGACCAGATCAGGATGATCCCGTTACCGAGCAAAACCAGGGCGATGAATCCAAAACGAATGAGCATATTGAAAGAACTGCCGATGCTTTGCAGATAGGTCTCACCGGTAAAAACGATCAACAAGCGACCCTGTTCCCGATATACTTTGAAATAATAGGTCTCGCCGTCGATCTGTTTCTCCTTGAAATCGCCCGGCCAGACCTTGAGTTCGTTGATGACGTCGATCGCCGTGTAGTGCTCGCCGATCAGGTGCATGTTGTATGTCTGAAGAGAACCGTTTTCATGAATGATGTAGCCGTTGTGTTCACTTTCGACGTGTGCGTCGTCTTCGAGAAGTTCCTTGTAGTAGGCTTCGAGCTGTTCGTGATTCTGTTCGACGCGAAAATCATTGAAGACGCGTTCCAAGGCGAAGGCGAAGATCAGACTCGTGAAGATCGTCACGAGCGTGAAAAGCACGACGAGTTGGGTCGTGAGCTTGATGCCTTTCATAATAGGCGGTACCCGTAACCGTAGATCGTTTCGATTTTGAGTTGCGGCATCTTGTGTCTCAGTCGACGCAACAAGTCATCGACGACACGGTCGCTTCCGTAATAGTTTTCGCCCCAGACCTGTTTCAATATGACTTCACGCGTATAGGCGGTATTGATGTTTTTGAGGAAGAACAGGAGCAGTTCGAATTCCTTGTTCGTCAGATCGATGACCTCGTCATCGGCTGTGATCTCCCGTTTTCCGAGATCGATCGTATATGGTCCGTAGTAAGCGTATTTCGAGTCGTTGGTCCGATGTCGGCGAAGGACGGCCTTGACACGCAGAATCAGTTCGCGCGGAGAATAAGGCTTCGCCAGGTAATCGTCGCTCCCGAGTTCGAGTCCTTTGATTTTATCGAGGTCCTGATCGCGGGCAGACGTAAAAATCGTCGCGGCCTGGCTCCGCCGCTCTTTGAGCGCTCGAATGAGATCATAGCCGTCCGTCTCTCCGGTCAGCATGATGTCGAGAATCCACAGATCGACGGGATCGTCGATGTGATCCATCGCTGTTTCCCCATCTTCGAAAACGGTGACGTCATAGCCTTCCTTACGCAAGTATTTCTGGATGATTCCCGCCAGATCCTTTTCGTCTTCCACGTAATAGATTTTCATGAATTGATCACTCCAAGCTTGCTTAGTATTCAACTTAAGTATAGCATGGTTTCCTATACAACGTGAAAACAACCACTTTCAATCCCATGATTTAACGTATTGTCTTGACGCGCATGTAAGGAATCAGGACGTCGGGAACCGTGATGCTGCCGTCCTCGTTCTGGTAGTTTTCGATGATCGCGATCATCGTTCGACCGATCGCCAGACCGGATCCGTTGAGGGTATGCACGTGTTCCGTTTTCGCGTCTTTCTGACGTTTGAAACGAATGTTCGCCCGTCGTGCCTGGAAATCCTCGGCATTGCTGATCGACCCGATCTCACGATACGTGTCCTGCCCCGGCAACCAGACTTCGATGTCGTAGGTCTTCGCCATCGAGAACCCGAGGTCTCCGGTCGATAGCGTCACGACGCGATACGGAAGACCAAGCCGTTTGAGCACTTCTTCGGAATGTCCGAGCATCCGCTCGAGTTCCGCGTAGGAATCTTCCGGTTTCGTGAAACTGATGAGTTCGACTTTGTTGAACTGATGCTGTCTCAAAATCCCTCGCGTATCCCGTCCGGCCGCACCGGCTTCGGCCCGAAAGGCGGTCGTGAACGAGACATAACGGATCGGCAGGATATCACCGGTCAGGATTTCATCCCGATAATAGTTGATGGTCGGGACTTCGGCGGTCGGATTGAGGTACCACTGTTCCGCCACTTGAAAAGCGTCTTCTCTGAACTTCGGAAACTGACCGGTCGCATACATGCTCGCCTCATTGACGATATAGGGCGGAATCATCTCCGTATAGCCATGTTCGTGGGCGTGCAGATCCATCATGAACTGCATGAGGGAACGCTCGAGACGGGCACCGAGACCCTTGTCGACGACGAAACGGCTTCCCGTGATTTTCGCAGCCCGGTCAAAATCGAGAATCCCCAACGCTTCACTCAGTTCGACGTGATCCCTGACGTTTTTCAATACGGGTGGCGTGCCGACTTTTCGGACGAGGACGTTATCCGCGTCCCCGAGACCGAAAGGCACGCTTTCGTGTGGGATGTTCGG
>JAGYNT010000030.1 GCA_018399615.1 Acholeplasmataceae bacterium | reverse complement strand
GAGCGCGATGGCTTCCTCCGGATCCTCGTAATCGGGGGCGTACCCGAAATCGAAAACGGGTCGTTCGTATCCTTCGATCTGTTCGTTGATGACGAAGAGTTCGATCTCTGAGGTCAACATGCCGTTATATTCGGTGTGCTTGCTGTAAATGGTGACTTCGGGTGAGGCGAAATCTCCCGTGAAGTGAAGCATGATGTCTCTGTCTTCATCTTCCCAGAACGACTCTTCATCGAACGATTCTCCGATATCCTCGAGACGATAGAAACGATAGCCTTCGTATGGCGCATTCAAAAAATCTTCCAAGTCGTTCGCGAAGGCCGGTTCCTCGGTCTCATTGACGAGGTCGACATACAGGTATTCGATCTGGTCCGTGCCGTCATCGTCCCCGCTGAACAGTTCGATGATCGTCGGCAAGTTGATGATCGCGATCAGGATCAGGGCGATGACGACATTGGCGATGACGAAAGCCTTACGGAATACGCGTTTCTTGATGCCGTAGGCAATGAGAAATTTAAGCTTCTTCATGGCTGTGCCCCACTTTCGCGATGAATATTTCGCTCAAAGTCGCTTTTTCGACGTCGAACTTCGTGACGTTCCCGCACGTCTTGACGTAGTCGAAGACGGCCTTGCGGACATCCTCATGAGCGATCTTGACGACGATGCCGTTGGCGTTTTCAATGACGCGTTCAACGCCTTCGATCGTTTTCATGTATTCGACATCGACGTCGCCGACGACGTGGATGTTCTGCTTCTTGAAATCGTCCTTGACGGTTTCAAGACGACCGGAGATGACGGCACGTCCCTTTTCAAGGACGACGACTTCCTCACAGAAGGATTCGACGTGGTCGAGTTGATGCGAGGAAAAAACGACCATCGAACCCTGTTTCTGAAAGTCACGGATGACTTCGACGAAGAGTTCCAGGTTGATCGGATCGAGCCCGGAAAACGGTTCATCCAAAACGAGGAGTCTGGGATTGTTGATGATGGCGGAAATGAACTGGACTTTCTGCTGGTTACCCTTGGAGAGTTCCTTGATCTTCTTGTTCTTGTACTCTTCGATCTTGAATCGTTTCAACCAGTAATCGAGTCTTTCTTCGATCATCTTCTTGTCCATGTCCTTGAGCTGGCCGAAATAGAGCATGAGCTCCTTGACGCTGATCTTGGTCAGAAGCGACCGCTCTTCGATCATGTAACCGATCTCGTTGACATTGTGATAACCGACCTTTTGTCCGAAATAGAGGATTTCACCCTCGGTCGGTTCGAGAAGTCCCATGATCATCCGGAATGTCGTCGTCTTGCCGGCACCGTTCGTACCGAGCAACCCGAAAATATCTCCCGGCTTGATCGTGAAACTCAAATTGTCCACGGCGACAAAGTCGCCGTAGAGCAGGCGTGCGTTTCTTACTTCAAGCATGGTTTATACTCCCTTGTACACGTATTGTACACTCATTATACACGATTATTATTAATTATACAAGATAATTATTTGATATTATTTTTTGTTTCACGCGCGATCTTGTCCAGAAACTCTTGGAAAGGGACTGTGACCTGTTTCTCGGAATTGTAGCTGCGATAGGTCACGCTCCTGCTATCCTGTTCCTGATCGCCGATGACGAGCAAATAGGGAATCTTCTGTGTCTGGGCGTCACGGACTTTGTAGCCGAGTTTTTCTTCCCGCATGTCGGTTTCGACCCGATAGCCCTTTCGCCTCAGTTCGTCATGGATGGTCTGTGCGTAGTCGGCGTGGATCTTGTTGTTTACGGGCAGAACGCGAACCTGGATCGGTGCGAGCCAGAAGGGGAACGCGCCCTTGTATTCCTCGGTCAGATAGGCGACGAAGCGTTCCATCGTCGGGTTTGATGCCGCGATGGATGACGACCGGGCGGTAGATGTTCTTTCCATCTTCGCCGACATGGGTCAGATCGAAGCGTTCCGGCAACAGAAAGTCGGCTGGATCGTCGAGAGCGTTTCCTCGTGTCCGAGTGCGGTACGCACCTGGACGTCGAGTTTCGGGCCGTAGAACGCGGCTTCGCCGATGGCTTCGTAATGGGTCAGTTCCATGTCGTCCATCGCTTCTTTGAGCATCCGTTCGGCTTTGTCCCACATCGCATCGTCGGGAAAATACTTCTCACTGTTCTTGGGGTCGCGGTAGCTGACCCGGAAATCGTAGTCCGGTGATCTCAGAAGTCGTCGTAGACCGCGAGAAGCAGTTCCATCAGTACGACGGAACTCGGCTTTACGATCCTGGTCGGTTAAGCGAAAATGTGCGCGTCGTTCAGGTCATTTCCCGGACTCTTTACTGCCCGAGGCCGGAGAGGGCCCCGCTCTTTTCATAGCGTGCATCATGCCGAGTTCGGCGATTCAAACTGGCAACTCCCGGTAGCTGTGCACGTCGTTCTTGTAGATGAGCATGTGGTGCGGGCAGTTCATCGGCCGGATGACGAGCATCTCGCCATCGCCCATGTCCATCGGTGGAAACATGTCGTCGTGATAGTGATCCCAGTGACCGGACGTCTTGTAAAGCTCGACTTTCGCCAGAATCGGCGTATAGACGATGCTCACTAACCGGCTGATCTCGACGTCGGTGATGTAGCGTTCGATCGTCCGCCTGATCGTCGCGCCTTTCGCAAGCCAGAAAGGAAGACCGGCACCGGCTTCTTTGGTCAGCATGAAAAGTCCGAGTTCCTTGCCGAGCTTGCGGTGATCGCGTTCGCTTCCGTTCGACGAGCAGATCGAGATAATCGGCAGATCCTGTTTGTTGAAGAAACTCGTGCCCGTAAATTCTTACGGGCTGTTTGTTTTCGAATCGCCACGCCAGTAGGCGCCGGCCAGGCTGAGCAGTTGAAATGCTTGATATAGGACGTATCAGGGAACGTGCCCGCCGCGACAGAGGTCGACGAAGTCGCCTGTCGATAAACCGACAGGCCGTCTTCCTTGAACTCTTCGATCAGTTCGAGCTTGTACGGATCGTCTTTGAAGATAATCCTTGGCCTCGTCATACGTGACCTCACGCCGTGTGATCGCGTATTTCTCACGGGCGAGACGACGCATCTCGTCGGTGCTCGAGAGGTCTTCGTCCGTGACTTTCAGATCATTGGAAGTCGACGTCATAATAAGCTTCCTTGATCGCCGGCCCGACACCGAACGATACGTTCGGATGATACAGATTCGTGATGGCTTGAGCCATCAGGTGGGCAGTGCTGTGCCGGAGCACATCAGGCTTCGCTCGTCTTTTTCGAGCGAAGTTCCAGGCTGCCTGCGTCTTCTTCAAGCGGTCGGTCGACACTCGATGTATTCGCGCTTCGTAAACGGCGGCGAGCGCCTTTGGCGAGACTGATCGAAATGCCTTTAGCGTCTCAACCAGGTGTTACGCCTTTTTCAAAATTTTTTGCTGCCATCAGGAAACGTGATAAACATGATTTTTCCTCTATCAAAATAAAACGCCCTCAGATTTCTCTAAGGACGAGGATATCGCGAGGTACCACCTTAGTTCTGGATTTTCCAGCACTCATCGTATGGATAACGGCACGACCCGGGTTGTCTTTCGATCACCTACTCAAAGGAAGTAACTCCGTCCTGTCGCAGCTTGCACCATCCTGCGTCGCTTGTTTTCGAACAAAGTGTTGTCCTCATCATCGTAACTGCCCTTATTATATCACGAGTTTCGTTTATTTCAAGTCCGAATCGGGGTATTCTTCCGAAAGTGAGTTTGGCGTATGTCATCAGCCAGGAGCGCTGAACGAGACGGGCCGCCTTGACGTGGTTGGACTCGTCTCTGATGGCCGTCATGGCCTCGACGAGTTTGCTGAAATCGGCGGTTCGACGTGAATACCGGCAGTGAGGCCGAGCCGATACTGCATGACGGGCACCGCAGAACCTCATCGCGAAACCAGGGCGGCATGTTCTCACACGCCGATGTCGTCGAGCATGGGGACGTCGGCCCTTGAGCTGGTTGACGCGTTCTTCGAGGTTACCCTCGTTCATGCCCTGTTTGATGCTTCTTACGAGGTCCGGCATGTAACAGAAGAGGACCGAGACGTTTCTTCTCGCGAGTTCCTGGGCGACAGCCGAGATGAGATAACTCTTGCCGGTCGCGTAACGGCCATAGATATAGAGCCCCTGGGAAAACCGGTCGGGCCGATACTCTTTCAAAAACCGAACGGCGAGATCCTTAAGACGCGTGCGTTCCTCGTTGAAGCACTCGAAGTCTTCGATCGAAGCGTTCTGGATGTAGACTTCGGTGTCGTAGAACCTGAGGTTTTCCCGAATTCGGGCCCGCTTGATCGCATCCGACCGCTCTTTGGTCGGCCGATAGACGACCTCGATATAGGGCTCGGTCAAAAGAACCGCCTGGTAGCCGTCCGTTTCGGGCTCATCCCGAGCCGAGAGGTACTGATAGACTTTGAGAAGATCGACGTCACCGATGTTCAAGTTTCTGGTCTCGGGGTCGGTTGAAACGATCTTCCGTATTTCGGTAAGCGTCATCGCTATCCCTCCATTTTGGCGAGGTCCTTGAGGTAATCGTCCATCCAGTCGGGTTCCGCCACTTTCTGCGTCTTTTTCCGGTCCTGCCACTTCGTTTCGAGTTTGGTCGAGTAGGCGATCGCATCTTCAGTCGTCTGGACGCCTTTGCCGAGCCAGTCGATCAAGACTTTTTCGAGGTAGTTGTAGTGGGGCAGGATCCCATTCTTGTTTTTCAAAACGAGGATCAGAATGACGTTGATGATGCCCGGATCGACGTCGTTTTTGGCCAGCAGTTCGAGCGCGGTGCTGAGCGCGATCCCCTGATAGTCGGTCTTGGAGTATTTCTGGATGATGACCTGCGGGTTGAGCTTGGCGAGCATATCGGTCTCGGAGGTCTCCTTTTCTTCGATGACCATCTCTTTGTTTTTGTTCTGGTAGTGGAGACGTGCTTTCAGATTGAGCTGATTCAATGTCACGGTCTGGCCACGCGTCCGCGAGGCCTGCTCGTAGACTTCGACCATATCTTCGACCGAGAACTGGTAGACGAAGGCGATCTTGGTGATCTGGTCCTTGAATTTTTCGCTTAAGAGCTGACTGTTCTTGAGCCGTTCGGGCACGTTTTTGACGAACGCTTGATAATCGAACCGGTAGCGCAGGGAACTCCCGCCGTTCTGGCTTTTCCCTTCGAGGGGATGGTCGATCGAAAGCGGGTTCACGTGCTTGAACTCATAGAGTTCGTCGAAGGTCTTGGTCATGTTCTTGTAGGCCGAGTGATCGAACGTTTCGACTTGAAAGAGTTCCGCGACCATGTCCATGTTGGTCTGGCCGATCTCGCTCTGGAGATAGCTTCCGAGCACGGTGTCGATCAGAAACTGTTTCGCGCTCAGGGGTGGTTTCAGGACATAGCGGAAGTGATCGTCTTTCTGATAGACGATCAGAAGATTCAAGGCTTCGAGCCGGTTTCTGGTCTTCAGGAACGCCTGTTGTTTGAAGGCGTAAAGGTCGAAGAGTTCCTGGTGCGTCATCGTTTTCCCGAGATCGGCCAGATGACCGAAAATGCGGTAAAGCGCGTAAGCGTCGAGACCGAGGAGCGGTTGATAGAGGAAGGCGAGCACCTTGTCATCGGACCGGCTCAAGTCGGTGTTTCGATGGAGTTGGAACGTGCTCGCGTTTCTCATGGATTCGATATTCCTTTCATGACGTAGTCAATCTGACGGTAGAGTTCTTCGCGCGAACGCTCGTTGTCGAGCACGAAGTCGGCATAGCCTTTTTTCTTGTCGAGCGACATTTGCGTATCGATCCTCTTTTCCGCTTCTTCAAGGCTCAGACCGTCCCGTTGGATGAGACGTCGGATCTGTGTTTTCCGCTTGACGCCGAACGAGAATCGTGACGTCGCATCGTTCGTGATAGCCGACTTCGATCAGAAGCGGCATGTCGATGATGATCAGATTCTGGTTTTCGTGTTCTTCTTTATACGCTTCGATTTTCGCGAAAACCCGGGGATGTATGATGGCGTTCAACAGGCGTCGTTTTCAGGGTCGTTGAAAATGATTTTCGCGAGCCTGCTCTTGTCTTTTTCGGGAACGTACGGAAGCGAAAACGTCCGCGATCTCTTTCTGCATGTCCGCGTCGCTTTGATAGAGATCATAGACGATGCGATCGGCGTCGATGACGTCGTAGCCGAGTCTTCTGGGATAGTTGACTGCGAAGGTGCGTTCCCACTCGCGAGCCCACCAGTCAACCCGATGATGAGCGGTCTATGTTTGACAATGTGGACAGACGCAGATCCCCGTCACTCCCTACTTTCGTCTTGATGATCTTTTGATGGCAGATCGGGCACGGTTCGCCAGCCCGCATGTGCACCATGAGTTTCGTCTGGAAACGGCCCGTGACCCCGGACTGGCGGTGTAGGACCGGACTGACGACCCTCCGAGCAAAACGGCTAGCCGAGCACGGCCCGATGTGCCCGGATCACGATGGTTCCGGACGTCTTCTTTCGATGGGGTATGCGTCTTTTTCATCCAGATTCGATGCCCGGCAGAGCGTCTCTCATCGACATAGATGTTTCCGAGTCCGGCGATGACGTGCTGGTCCGAGAAGTGCCGTCTTGATCGCGACGTGTTTCTTTTTGAGAACCGCGTGGACCTGTTCAGGGCTCGCATCACGCGGTTCAGACCGAGCAGGGAGAGGGCAGGACGAAGGTGTTCTCTTTCGTCCTGAGCGTGATCGTCCCGAATTTCCGCACGTCATTGAAAGCGCAGGCTTTTCCACTTTCAAAGACGAAGATGACGTGTTCGTGTTTGTCTTTCGGTTCACCCAGTCTGATAAAGAACTTTCCCTCCATCCTGAGATGGACGATCATGATCTCCTTGGAAAGCTTGAAGATCACGTGCTTGCCGATCGATCGAATCCGCTTCCCGATTGTCTGGCTTTGACGTTCATGAAACGATGCATGCCGTCCTTGATCATCGGTTCATGGTAGACGAAAACATCCCGGATCGTTTCATGGGTGATCTTTTCAGCGAGTATTCTTCTTACCGTTTCGACTTCGGGCAGTTCAGGCATGGGATACTCCTATTTGAGGTCGTACCAGGACTCCCCGACGTCACAGGAAGAGACGAGGTCGACTTTGAGCGGGTACGCATCCTTCATCATGTTCGGAATGACGGCTTTCATGTCTTCGACTTCTTCTTTCGGCACTTCCAGGATGATCTCATCGTGTACCTGGAGAAGCATGCGGGTCTTCTTGTTGTTTTTCCTGAGATAGGCGTGAATGTCGGTCATCGCTTTTTTCAGAATGTCGGCGGCGCTTCCCTGAATCGGCGCGTTGAGCGCCGTACGTTCGCCGAAGGCGCGTTGCTGATAGACCTTCGACTTCAGTTCGGGAATGTAGCGTCTCCGGTTCATGAGCGTCGTCACGTATCCGTGTTCTTTGGCGAATTCCTTGATGTTTTCCATGTAGTCCCGGATCTCGGGATAAAGATCGAGATAGCGGTCGATGAAATCCTTCGCTTCGCTCTGGGAAACACCGATGTCTTCACTCAGGCTCCAGGCGCTGATGCCGTAGATGATGCCGAAGTTGACGGCTTTGGCCGCGCGTCGCTGTTCGCTCGTGACGTCTTCGACGTGAAAGACGTTTTTCGCGGTCTCGGTATGGATGTCGGCGCCCTCATTGAAGGCGTCGCTCAGTTTTTTGACGTTCGCCATGTCGGCCAGGACGCGCAATTCGATCTGCGAATAGTCGGATCCGAGCAGGACATGACCGGGTCTCGCTTTGAAGAATTTCCGGATGTTTCTTCCTTCTTCGGTCCGAATCGGAATATTTTGCAGGTTCGGGTCGATCGAGGAGAGCCGTCCGGTCGTCGTCAGGGCCTGCAGGTAGATCGTATGGACGGTATCGTCTTGAAACATGTTCTGTCTGATGCCTTCGATATAGGTCGAGTGCAGTTTGGTCAGTTGGCGGTAATCGAGGATCTTTTCGATGATGGGGTGTTCGCCCAGAAGTCCGTTCAGGACGTCGGCGTCGGTCGAGTAACCCGTTTTCGTCTTTTTCCCGGTCTTGAGACCGAGGTCTTCGAAGAGGACCTGGCCGAGTTGTCTCGTACTCCCGATATTGAATGCTTTTCCGGCGAGTTCGAAAATGTCTTTCTCGAGGACGCCGATTCGCTCAAGAAGACCTTTCCCCTGGCGGTCGAGTTCGTCCGAATCGATTTTCATTCCGGCGAACTCCATGTCGGAAAGCGCTCTTGAAAGCGGCATTTCGATCGATTCGAACAGGTCGAGCTGTTCTTTTTCCTTGAGTTCTTCAAGCAGGCGGAAACGCAGGTCGCAGATCGCTTTCGCCTTGCTGGCGATGTGTTTGGCGTAAACCTTTCGGTCCGGGAGTTTCTTCTTCTTGCCTTTGCCGTAGACGAGTTCGTCGTATTCGACGTCATCGTAATCGAAATGCGAGACGATGCGCTTGAACTCCTCCTTGCCGAGGTGCGAGTTGATCAGATAAGCGGCGATCAGAAGGTCGAAAACGACACCTTCGATGTCGATGTCCTGCCACTTCAGAAAAACGCGGGTCGCCTTGTCGTCATAGACGTATTTGACCATGTCGGAATCGCTCAGATACATCTGGAAATTCAAGGATGAAAGCGCGAGCTCGGGCGGGAGAAAATAGCTCTTTTTGCCGTCGGAGAGTCCGACGCCCCAAAGATCTGCCTTGTGATAATTGGCCTCGCTGAATTCGAAGTGGAGCGAAAGTTCGGACTCAAGAATCTTTTCGAGCTCATGCTCCTCATCGATGATCTCGAAGGAGAGTTCTTCGTTCGGTTCGATCTTTCCCATGCGTTTGACGAAACCGTGGAGCTCGTTTTTCTGAAAGAACGCGATGAGATCCCTGGTATCGACCTTTCTCTGGTAGAGATCCGAAAGGGAACGATCGAGCTTGGCTTCAAGGTCGATCGTGACGAGTTCCTTGGAAAGACGGGCGAGGTCGACATGGTCACGGATCCGTTCACCGAGCTTGCCGCCGATCTCGTCCTTGTGTTCGAGTACGGCATCGAGTGTTTGATATGTTTTCAAGAGCTTCAACGCCGTCTTCTCCCCGACACCGGGTATGCCCGGAATGTTGTCGGAGGGATCGCCCATCAACGCTTTCAAGTCGATGAACTGGTCGGGGGAAAGCTCATAGGTATCATAGAGTTTGCCCGGGTCGTAGACGTGTACCTCTTTCATGCCTTTTTTCAAAAGGTTCACACGGATCTTGTCATCGACGAGCTGGAGGAGGTCCCGGTCGCTCGAATAGATCTCGACTGCGAAACCTTCCTTCTGGCCGAGTTTGGCCATCGTGCCGATGATGTCGTCCGCTTCGTAACCGGGCTTGCTGTAGGTGGGAACGCCCATAAGGTCGAGATACTCGTGGATGAGCGGGATCTGTACGGCGAGTTCTTCCGGCATCTTGACGCGTCCCGCCTTGTACGCCTCATAGGCTTCGTGTCTTTTCGTCGGTTCCTTCGTGTCGAAGGCGACGAGTACGTATGCGTCCTTCATCTCGATCTTTTCGAACATGTTCACGAAGGAAAAGAGCGCGTTGGTATAGACGCCCTCGGACGTTTTCATCAGTTCAACACCGGGATATGCGGTCGCGTAATATGCTCGAAACAAAATGGAATTTCCGTCGATCAGTACGAGTTTCTTCATGTATTTACCTCTTTCTCATGTTTATTGTATCATAGATACAAGACAAACTTATCCACGACTATTGTGGATAAATGAAAAGGATCAACCTTTTCGAAATTGACCCTTTCCCTTGCCTTTGCCTTTTTTCTGTTTTTGTCTCGGCAGTGCCGAAGAAGGATTTCTGGAGAGGCCCTCGATCTGTTTTTCGTCCATCTTCATCATCTGTTTCATCATCTTTTTCTGGGTTTCCAAAGCGTTTCTTAGCCGGTTCAGCTCAGCGACCGACATCCCGGATCCCAAAGCGATGCGCTGCCGGCGCTTGCTGCTCTGGTCGATCAGTTTCGGTTCTTTCCGTTCGGCTTCGGTCATGCTGCCGATCAGGACACCCATTTTGTCGAACTGCTTGTCGTCGATCTCGGATGTGGCCTGTTTCAGCTTGTTCATGCCGGGAATGAACCCGACGAGCTTGCTGATGGAACCCATGCGCTTGATCATCTTGAACTGCTTCATGAGGTCGTTGTAGTTGAACGAATCGGACATGAGCTTTTCCATGAGGTTCTTGGCTTCGTCCTCGTCGATCGATTCGCTCGCCTTTTCCACGAGCGTGAGAACATCCCCCATGCCGAGGATGCGCGATGCCATCCGTTCCGGGTGAAAGACTTCGAAAGCGTCGAGTTTCTCGCCGCTCGACGCGAACTTGATCGGTATGCCCGAAACCTCGCGGATCGAGAGGGCGGCGCCACCACGCGTGTCGCCGTCGAGCTTGGTCAGGATCGCGCCTGTGGCATCGAGCTGATCATGGAAGCTCTTGGTGATGTTCGCGGCATCCTGACCGGTCATGGCGTCGACGGTCAGAAGAATTTCATTCGGGGCAGCGATTTCCTTGACGTCGATCAGTTCCTGCATCATCTTCTCATCGATGTGCAGTCGTCCGGCCGTATCGATGATGGCGACGTCATAGCCGTTTTTCCTGGCGTAGGAAAGCCCGTTTCTGACGATCTTGCGGGCGTCGACGAGACCCTCTTCGTAGACGTCGATGTCGACCTGTCTGCCGATGGTTTTGAGCTGGTCGATCGCCGCGGGCCGATAGACGTCGGCGGCGATGAAAAGAATCTTTTTCTTGTCGTGCTTGCGGATGAAAACGCCGAGCTTGCCGATCGCGGTCGTTTTCCCGGAGCCCTGCAACCCGATGGTCATGAGCGTCGTCAGGCCGCTCGAATTGTAATGGATCGACTCCGCCTTTTCGCCCATGACGCGCTTGAGCTCGTCGTGGACGACCTTGACGACCTGTTGGCCGGGGTTGAGCCCTTTCATGATCTTTTCGCCCAGGGCCTGTTCCTTGATGTTTTTGACGAACGTTTTGACGACTTTGAAATTGACGTCCGCCTCGAGCAGGGACAGTCTGATTTCCCGCATCATCTCATCGATGTCTTTTTCCGTCAAAAAGCCCCGTCCCGACAGACGGCGTACGGCCATCTGCAAGCGTGAGCTCAAGTTGTTTTCCGTCATCATTCATCCAACTTTCTGAGTTCTTCGATTGATTTCATGTCATGATCACGCTCGAGTCTTTCGTAGAGTTCGAGTCTCTTGTCCTGAAGTTTCAGAAGCGAGAGCTTCGCTTCGAATTGCTCGAGCTGTTGTCGAACGCGCTTCAACTGGTCATGGACCGCGTTGCGGCTGACGTCATGGAGTTCGGCGATCTCGTTGAGCGAATAGTCGTCGTAGTAATACGCCTTGAAATAATCGATCTGTTTTTTTGTGAAGAGCGGCTCATACAGGGCGAAAAGCCGGTTGAGTCTCTCTTTGATTTCGTGCGCTTCCACGGTCATGCCTCCTTGAAAAAGTCGCGAAAGAGGCCGTAGATATAGGCTTCGATATCGAAGACGACGAGGTCGTCGATCTTCTCGCCGAGGCCGACGTACTTGATCGGCAAGTCGTAGGCGTGGCGAATCGCGAGGACGATGCCGCCCTTGGCGGTCCCGTCGAGTTTCGTCAGGATGACGCCCGTCACACGGGTCGCTTCCTTGAACACTTCGGCCTGACGCATGCCGTTCTGTCCGGTCGTGGCGTCGATGACGAGCAGTGTTTCCTGGGGCGCTCCCGGCAGGGAACGTTCGATCACGCGATGCATCTTCGACAGCTCGGCCATCAGGTTTTTCTTGGTCTGGAGTCGGCCGGCGGTATCGCAGAGCACGACGTCGTAGTGATCTTTTTTGGCGATTTCAAGAGCTTCGTAGATGACGCTCGAGGGGTCGGAACCGGCCGGTTTCGTGTGGACGTAGGTCTTGCTTCTCTCGCCCCAGAGGACGAGTTGTTCGATCGCGCCGGCACGAAAGGTATCGCCGGCGACGAGCATGACTTTCTTGCCTTCGTTTTTGAGCGTCTGGGCGAGTTTTCCGATCGATGTGGTCTTGCCGACGCCGTTGACGCCGACGAAAAGGTAGACATTCGTCTTGTTTTCCTCATAGACGAGATCCGTCTCGACGAATTCGCCCTTGAGGTAGATCTCGAACATCCGGTCGACGATGATTTCGGCCAGGTCGTTCGGATCCGTGATTTCCTTGTTCGAAACATCGGCACGCAACATCCCGATGAAGTCGATGACGGTGTCGACACCGATATCGGCTTGAATGAAAAGATCTTCCAAGGCGTCGAAGAGCTCGTCGTCGATCGTTTCGGATGTTTCGAGTATGCGTTTCAGACTCGACAGGCTTTCCTTGCTCTTGTGAAGTCCGAGTCGGTAGCGTTCGTTTTTCGGTTTACGCGAAAACAGGCGCTTGAATAGTCCCATGGCAGTCCCCTTTGTTATTCGAAGACACTAGTCCTTCGGCATGTCTCTGACGAAGGCGATGAGTTCGTCGTAGTTCAGATGCTGGCTCATCTCGTCGACGTATTCGAGGTAGATGATCTCGCGTTTTTCGTTTAGAACGAAGATACTTCTCGCGAGCAGCTTGTATTCCTTGATCAGCGTTCCGTATTTCTTGCCGAAGTCGAATTCGAGGTAGTCGCTCAGCGTAATGACGTTTTTCAGTCCGGCATTCCCGCACCAGCGCGCCTGGGCGTAAGGCAGGTCGTTGCTGATGGTCAGCACGGTCAGGTCATCCCGTTCCACGAGTTCGGTGTTGACCGTCCTCGTCTGACGGTCACAGACCGTCGTATCGAGCGACGGCACGACGTTGATGATGATGTAGCGTGCTTTGAAGTCGCTTAAGCTCATGAATTCGCCTTTGTTGTTCAAAGCGCGAAAATCGGGGGCGATATCACCGCGTTTTTTGGTTTCGCCGAATAGCGTAATCGGTTTGTGTTTGAATGTTTTCACGTCGACACGTCCTCTCTTGGTTCAACGTTCATTATATCACAGATCGTGATGTTTGCGAAGAAAAGGCCTTTTCGCATGCGTTCAAAAAGGCCTTGACGATTCGGGGAGAAACAGGTCTATTCATCATCTTTTTTGATGTACTTGCACTTGGGAAAACCACTGCAGGCGACAAACTCGCCGTACCTGCTCTTTCTGACGACGAGAGGCTTGCC
>JAGYNT010000003.1 GCA_018399615.1 Acholeplasmataceae bacterium | reverse complement strand
GCTCATCGAAGAACTCGAGTGCCAGATGGCACACGACGTCTCCGTTTCTGAGAAACTCCTTGTTTTCGGCACCGATCCGACCACGGACGTAGCCTTCAAGCGTACGCTTGGCGTCGTCGGTGGCGGCGACGTTGAACTTCGTTCCGCCTCGTCCGCCGACGAGCATGAACTGCATGGCATCTAAGAGCGTGGATTTCCCCGATCCGTTTTCCCCCGATATGAGGGCGTTGTCCTTGATGTCGATCGTCTCATTGCTGAAAAGATGCCAATTCACCAACTTAATCTTCGTCAGTTTCTTCATCGCTATCCCCACCTCCTTCAACGTAACTGTCGAGTTTGGCAACGACTTCCTTGATATTGTCCAAATTCGTCACGAACAGGATCGTCGGGTAGATCTTGATCCTGGCATCGTCATGAAGTCCCCGATCGATATAGTCGATGATGTTGTAACTTCTCAGAAAAGAAAGAGCGGGACGAAGCTGGTCCTTCGTGATTCTTTTATGATCGAGATAACCGATTCGGGTCAGCTCGGCATGGATCTCATGCAAATAGATCTCGACGTCCTCATCGAGCGTGACGAGATCCATCTTCCGTTGGTAGAGGATGCGGATGACGAGCGTGAGAACACTTTCCGTTTTTCTGAGACGCATGTGATTGAACAGGTTGACGTTTTCGATATAGACGACTTCGTATTCGCGCGCGATGAAAAGTTCGAAATCGATCAGCGCGAAAAACGCCTCGAAACTCTCCTTGTACGCGAGAATGAAACGATAGTCGTTCGTATCGCCGACTTTGCGTCGTGTCAGGAAGTTGACCTGCAAGAGCTTGTTGACGACACGGGAAAAGATGGTTTTTTCCCCTTCCTTGAGCGTGGCGTACTGCTCATGGAACTGGGTTAAGGCTTTCGATTTGTTCATCCCCTATACTCCTTGATCATGAAATTTTGAAACCGGATATGGTTGGTCTTGCACTCGCGTCCGAGCAGTTCGATCTCATAGTGCATGCCGATCGACTTGGAATACATGAAGATCAAAATGAGTTTCACGTAGTCCTCCTGGGTATCGAGCGGAACTTCGGAAGCTTCCATGGCCGAACGATTCTTGAGAAGGTTTTTGACATAACGATCGATCTCGCGTTTGCCGTAGATGTTGTTCTTGAGAAGATCGCGCACTTTCTGTTGCCGGTAATCCGCGGAAATCATGTCCTCGTCGAAGATCAGTTCTTCGGGAATGACTTCCTGACGGGTACGTCGTTGATTGTAGAGCGACTGGGTATCGAGGTTTTTCATCTGGATGAGCTTGACGAAGCGGCTGTAATCGACGTCCTTCTGTTTCAAGACGACCTGGAAGAAGCGGTTGAAAATACCTTCGATGTCGTCGGATCGGTTCGTCAGGAAAAGAATCTTCGATGCCGCCGCACTGATGTATTGCTCATTTTTCCGGTCGATCGCGAGAATCAGAAACTCGAGCGAACTGAAACTGTCGGTGATGAATCTCAAGCGATCCTCGACGTAGATGAACGCGTCATTGTAATCCTCGATCCGTTTGATCGCCTGGGCGTTTTTCGCGAGGAGGTCCATCGTCTCAGGATCGTTGATGACCTCGGAGATCGCGGAGAGAATCGCGCGCTTGTAGCGCGGAAGACTGTCGGTCGTCTTGAGGTTGTAATATGCCGAGTCGAAGAAATCCTGTTTGTATTCGACGAGCAGTTTTTCGAGGAGTTGCTGGAGGTCGTTTTTCGATCGTTTTTTGGTGATGTCGTAGTAATACCGGTAAATATTGGCTTTCAGCGTTTTGAGTTTGCGGATCATGTCGTTCGTCTTCTGAAAGGCCTGTTCGATCACACCGATGCCCTCGTCGATCTGAAAGGAAGAAAGAAGCTGAATAAACGGTGAAGATTTCACCCGTGTACTCGTTTTGTGTGAAATTGACGATGTTCTCGAAAGCACGTCGATGATCTTGATCGAATAATCGAAGAGATTGATCGACGTCTTGTAGTCGCCGAGTTCCTCTTCACCGAGCCAGCCGTTCTTCTTGAGAATGCTCAGAACGTGTACGGCCTTCTGGCGACTCGTTTTGGCGGATTCGCCTTCATCGACGTCGACAAAGTCATCACCGGGCTGATCGTCGAAATAGTCGATCAGTCTTTGAATGACGAATTCTCGGTCACCTTGAAAAGCGTCCTCGATGCTGTCGAGGGCGTGATAGATGACGAAGATGCAGTCGATATACGTATTCTTGTTCGGCGAGGCGAGGACACTGAAAAAATTGTTGTGGACGGTTTCGAATAAATGTGCCATCGATGTCTCCTTTATGCTTAATGAAAAAGTAATATGTGTTCCCATAAACACTCTATATTGTATCACGTTTTACGGGTTTTTCCGCCCTTTTCCGTCTATTCGACCGTTTTTCCCGGAAAAAGATCACCCGATCTCGCATATGTGTGAAGAAAACGCGTCCTTTTATTTCATCTCAAAGAGATGAAGGGTCATCATCTCTTGAGAAAACGAGAAAAAAAGACTCATCGAGTCTTCTTCCTCATACAGTTATCTCCCTCGCAATACTCGCTCGGATTCTCGATATAGAGGGCACGATTGAGACAGGTGATGAGGTCCTTGATCGATTGCAGTCCGGACAGTCTGATCTGCCTGTTGATGCGCATATGGGGAATCTCGTGAATCCCTTTCATGATGGCGTTCTCCCGATTGCATTCGACGGCATGGTCATATCTGCTCGATTCGAGCACGTCATCGACCTCGTCTTCTTCGAGACCGGCCCCAAGAGCGAGAGCACGGAGTACGCGCGTGTCGCTGATATCCTGGAGGTCCTCGTAAAACGCCTTGAAAACGCGTTTGTTGAAAGCATAGGCCTTATCCTGGTGTTTCGCGAGATGCGACAGGCGATGGGCATCGTGTACGGATACGGGGGTCACCTTGTCGACATCCTTGATTTCCTTTAAGAGTTCGCGTGCTTCCTCGGGTGTCAGGACGTGGTGTTTGCTGACGACATCGTGAAGCGTGCAGGATTCGTGCATATTGAATTTGGGGATGACCTCATAGCTTCGGTAGAGAACCTCGAGATCATCGAAATGATAGTTTTCGAGGACGAACTCGAGGTTCTTGTGGGTTTGATAACTCAGAGGACAAAGATAGTCGAACCATATTTCGATTTTCATCAGATCATTCCGTCCTTAGTGCTTCTACAGGATCTTTACCTGCTGCTATTTTAGCAGGAATAAGGCCGGCAAGCAAGGTTAACGCAATGCTGACGAGAATTAAAAGTAAAGCGATCCACGGCGTCAGTCGCGTGATCGAGCGCACGGAGGCGAGGCGGTAAACGAAAAGATCGATCAAAGGGTTCAAAAGAAGCGCGATCCCGATGCCGATCGAACCGGCAATGAATCCGATGATCATCGCTTCGGCGTTGAAGACGCGAAGGACGTCCTTTTTCCGGGCACCGATGCTCTTGAGTATGCCGATTTCCTTGGTACGCTCGATCACCGAGGCGTAGGTCACGATCCCGATCAGAAGCGAGGAGACGATCAGTGAGATCACGGCGAAACCGATGAGCGCGAGCGTAATCGAAGCGATGACTTCACCGAGTCTTTCGGTGATGCGCGCACCGTAATCGGTGTGAAAAATCATCTTTTCGGTTTCCGTTAGGGAATCGAAGCGGTCGTTGTAACGCTCCAGATAGTCGGCGATGTCCTCTTTCGCTTCGAAGCTCTTGGGATAGATCGTGATCCGATTGGGCATCTGGGGAGCCCCAAGGGCGGCCAGACGTTCCAGGACGGCCCGTTCGGTCAGAGGTGCGCCCGTCATGACATCGACATACGTGTTCGCTTCCAAGACCTCTCTCTGGGCAATAACGATGTTCGAACGTGCCGCCATGTCGAGCACGTATTCGGTCAGAGCGGACGTATAGCCGATCCCCGGTACCGAGCAGGCCTTCGTTCGAGGCGATCCTGACGTATTCTGAGAATACCGACGACGTCGATCGTTTTGGCCCTGTGGTTCGTGTAAAAGGCCGAGAGGTCTTTTCAAACAGCCCGTTCGTATCATTGAAACATAGTGTCGTCCAAATCGGGGAGAACGAACGTCGTATCGAGCAACTCGTCGAAGGTCACTTCGACGTCATCCCCCGGATATCCGAGCGCGCTCAGCATCGTATCGAGCAATTGGTTTCGACTGTTGATGACGATGACGGTCTCAAGGGATCCTCTTTGGCAGACGCCCCCGCAAAATATCATATTGTTCTCCGATATACGCCGGATCGTCGACGGCGAGCTCACGGATTCGAAAGGCGTTGGTGGATCCGATGATGCCTTGCGGACGTATCCTTCAAGAACGTCGGCCTGACGGAGTAGCGGTCTAGTCATATCCTCATAGAGCGTGGAATCGAGTCCGTCAAGGTAATCGAGATAGTTCTTTGTGAGCGTGTTGACGTGCGTTGTGGGACTGTATCGGGTCACCGGTACATAGGGCGTCACGGTCTCATCGTCGGGAAACCGGGGGGGAAGTTCGATCTCGGTCGACAGGGAATCGTCCAAAGATCTGTTTTCGACATAGGCGATCCGGTCGATCTGGATGGGAATGCCGGCGAGCAGATCCTTCTGTGCCTGGTCGACATAGGATTGAAAACCGTAGACGAGCGAAATGACGAGCGCGACACCGATGATCCCGATGCTTCCGGCAACGGAAGTCATGATCGTCCGGATCTTTTTCGTCCAAAGATTGTTCATGCTGAGTGCGAGCGCGGTCACGTGGGACATCGCCGTTTTCAAGGGTGCGATCTGGCGTCTGGTCCTGTCTTCTTCAACTGCCCGGTCATCGCTTTGCACACGACCGTCGAGCAAACGGATGATCCGGTCGCTATACGTCTTGGCGATCGATTCATTGTGCGTCACCATGATGACCAGCCGCGATTTCGATACGGCTTTGAGAATGTCCATGATCCGCGCACTGGTCCTGCTGTCGATCGCTCCGGTCGGTTCATCGGCCAGAATGATGTCCGGATCGTTTGCCAGCGCGCGGGCGATGGCCACGCGCTGTTGTTCGCCACCGGAGAGTTGATTGGGTTTCTTGTGGCAGTGTTCGGTCAACCCGACGTCGTCCAGGACCCGCATGGCCTGTCGTCTGGTTTCGCTTTTCGCGACACCGGATAAGGACAGGGCGAGTTCGACATTCTGCAAGACGGTGATGTGCGTGATCAGATTGTAGTTCTGAAAGACGAAACCGACTCGGTGATTGCGGTAGGCATCCCAGTCGTGTTCGTCATAATCGACGGTTGAAACCGAATCGATCAAGAGTTCGCCCGTCGTGTAACGATCGAGTCCGCCGATGATGTTGAGAAGGGTCGTCTTCCCGCACCCCGATGGCCCGAGAATCGATACGAACCCGACGTTTTCAAACGAAAGATCGATGGAGTCGAGCGCGGTGACGCGTCGCTTGCCGACTTGATACGTTCGATTGATTGCTTTGAGAGTCAGCATGTTCAAGTCTCCTGTCCTGATTCATGTTTCATGCAAGAAAGTGAATCCCTTTTTTCCTACCGTGGCAGGCGATCGTAGACGAACGTCTCATCAATGACCGTACCGATCACGAGTCGTCTGTTCAAAGCGTCGCATTCGACCTCTTCGAGGTTTTCGCTCGTAATCGTGAAATCGGCGACATATCCGAGGTCGATGATTCCCTTAAGGGCATCCTTCGTCTGCGCATTGGCATATCGCGTATAGAGTTCGATCGCCTGATAGGCTGAAATCTTCTCATCCTTATAATAACACGAATGATCGTGTTTCGAGATGCGCGTGATCGCGGCGTGCATGCCGAGCAGCGGATCGGGCTCCTCGACGGGCGCGTCACTGCTGCCCGAACAGATGATCCCCTGTTCAAGATAAGACTTCCACGGATAGACTTTTTGCGGTGGCTTGCCGAAAAGATCGAGTGCCCAGGGCAGGTCGCTTGAAAGAAACTGCGGTTGAACATCGAGTGTCACCGGCATATCGGAAAGTTTTTCGATGGCGTCAAGTGTCGCCATCGAGGCGTGAATGATGCGATCTCTTTGTCCTTCTTTCGGCGGATATCGTCTGAGCCATTCGACGATTTCATCGAGTCCCCGATCGCCGATCACGTGAATCGCGAGCGTCAGATTCAAGGAACGGACGCGTTTGATCAGATCTTCGAATGCCTGGTCAAAAAAGATTTTCAAGCCCTTCGATCGTGTGCCGAGATACGGTTCGTGCATGAGCGCGGTCTTCGAGGAAAACGTTCCGTCATAGAACACTTTGACCGCTCCGAGTTCGAGGAAGGCGTTTTTCTTCCACGGTTTCTTCAAGAAACGTTCATAATCGTCCAACACCTCGTGATGGACGAGAAGGTGTGCGCGAAACGCCTTTTTCGAAAGGACATCCGAAAAGATGCCAAGCGTCTCTTCGAACCCGTTGTAATAGGCGAGATCGTCGCTGTGCCCTCCGGTAATCCCGTAGGCGTAGAGGTCGTCAATCGCGGTTTCGAGCATGTAGGAAAGGCGTTCTTTCGTATGCATGTGCATCGCCTTGATCGCTTTTTCCGCCTCTTCTTCCGTCAGAATACCGGTCGTATCCGACGCATCGATGCGATCGAGTATGACCTGGTTGACGGTTACGCTGTGGTAATCGTTGTGTCTGAGCAGAATCGGTTGTTCCAGACTGATGGCATTGAGGTCGAACGCTTCGAGACCGATGTCGAAATAGCCTTCGATGAAAAGCGGTTCGCCCTTGAACTGTTCCTCGATGAAACGAAGGACGCGAACGCGGTTTCTCTCCAGTTTCAAATTCGGCCTGGTGAGCATCTGTCCGTATCCGAGAAGATGCAGATGCGCGTCGACGAACCCCGGGTATACGTGAGTCCCCTTGAGGTCGATTGCCTCGCATGTTTCATCCGGATGAAGGTTTTCCCCGAGTTCTTTCACGATACCTTTGTCCGTGATCATCTCCGAAACGCATTCACCCTGCTTTCTCATGGTATGGATGATTCCGTTTTTCCAATGTTTCATGTGAAGAGCACCTCCAAGATCCTATTTTCTGTTCTTTTTGATTTCTTCGTATGTCGCGGCGAATATGCCGAAACCGATCCCGACGACCGGCCATATGATCCACGTGATATCCCATCTTCCGGTCAGAAAACTGGTCAACAGATAGACGATGACGGCCAGGGGAAAGACAATCCCGGCGACGATGTCGATGACACGATCTTTCTCTTTGCCGGCGTCGGAATAGTCTCCTCGCTTCAACGCCTGATTGTATCCGCCCATGGGAACGCCGTTGGCAACGAGGCGGTAAACCCCGAGTCCGACCACGACGAAACCGATCGAAGCCAGAACGGATTCCGCCTGGTCGACATAGCCGCTCGCCACGAAAAAGAAAACGGAGGAAACGATCGTCATGACACCGATGAAAACACCGATCTGATAGGTCCGCTGATACGTGGCGATTCCCTGTTCCATGGCATCCCTGGCGCGTTGGTCGAGCTTGAAGTCGCTTTCGAACGGCTTGTTCGTATTCGACAGGCTCAAACCGGAAAAGACGAAGAGACCGACGGCGATGAAAACCATAAGGAAAAAGAAGAGTGCCCGCATGAGCTCACTGTGATCGGAAATGCCGACCAGAGACAAAATGTCTTTCATGCTCGCGGAAACGGCGATGCCGAACAGAATCAGAAAGACTCCGAGACCGATGAAACGACCGTAGATCCGTTTGGCTTCGATCATCTCATCACACTGATGCTTGTCTATGACGGGGATGTCGTCCTCTTCCTTCGACTCGATTCCGAGTTCCTCGAGCAGTTCGTCGATATTGCCGAAATCCGAGATGACGAGGCCGATCGCCTCGTTCTCGGTTTTGCCCGCCGACTTGTGCTCCTCATACTTCTCGACCATGATCTCAAAGAGTTCTTCCTTGGCCTTCAGCACGTCTTCCCGTTTCGGGAGCGTACTGAACAGATTTTCCAAAAACGTGCGAATCGTATGCATTGCTTCCTCCTATATTATATGAATGTGTTGACGACTTCCTGCGTCGTCCGCCATTCCTTTTTCTTTTCTTGCAAAAACGCTTCTCCCTGTGGTGTGATCGAAAAATAGGTACGTCTTTTCAAAGACTTGTCCTCGGCGTGGAAGGGATGGACGTATCCGTTTTTCTGAAGCCGGTTGAAAGCGGAATAAAGCGTCGTCTCCTTGATGACGTATTTCCCATCGGAACGCTCTTTGATCGTTTTCGATATCTCATATCCGTAGGACGGACCGGAAACGAGAATCGACAGTATGATCGTGTCGTTGTAACCACGTATGATATCACTGCTGATCATCGACTCACCTCTACTCTATCTATCGTAGTAATCTCAGTATATCACACTTACTACGACAGGTAAAGTACTTTTCGGATATTTTTTTTCAAACTTGCGAAATGGAACATTCTCTAGTAAAGTATAACTGAAACCTAAGAACGATTCAAAAGGAGAACGACATGGATATCGACAAAACGATTGAAAAGATGACGCTCGAAGAGAAAGCGTCACTCTGTTCGGGACAGGATGTATGGCATACCAAACCGATCGAACGTCTCGGTATCCCGAGCATACTGATGACCGACGGTCCCCACGGTCTTCGGAAGCATGCGGGATCGATGGATGATGTCGGAATCAGGGAAAGCGAACCGGCGACCTGCTATCCGCCCGCGGTGAATCTCGCCTCGACGTGGGATCTGAAACGGATCGAAGAAGTCGGCAGGCATCTCGCGATCGAAGCGAAATCCAAGAACATCGATGTCGTTTTGGGGCCGGGAACGAATTTGAAGAGACACCCTTTCGGTGGTCGAAACTTCGAATATTTCAGCGAGGACCCCTATCTTTCGGGACACGCGGCGGCCGCGATGGTCACGGGACTGCAAAAAGAGCGGGTCGGAGCTTCTCTCAAGCACTATGCCTGCAACAATCAGGAAACGTCGAGAATGTTCGTCGACACGATCGTCGATGAACGTACGATGCATGAACTCTATCTCGAGGCGTTCGAAATCGCGATCAAGAAGTCGAATCCGTGGACGATCATGACCGCCTATAACAGGATCAACGGCGATTACGCGTCCGAAAACGAGAAACTGCTCAAACATATCTTGCGGGACGCATGGAACTATCCCGGCACAACCGTTACCGATTGGGGAGGAATCAACGATCGCGTGCGCGGCATCAAGGCGACCCAGGATCTCGAAATGCCTTCGAGCAAAGGCATCAACGATCAAAAAATCGTCGAAGCCGTCCAAAACGGGGACCTCGACGAAAGCGTCCTGAATGATACGGTTCGACGCATCCTCGAACTCATCGAAAAGACGCGCAAAGATCAAAAGACGAAGACATTCGATCCCGATCGACACCACGCCTTTGCCCGAGAAGTCGCCGCCGATTCGATGGTCTTGCTGAAAAACGACGGCATCCTGCCGCTCGACCCGAATAAAGATCTCGCCGTGATTGGCGCTTTCGCGAAACACCCGCGCTATCAGGGCGGTGGCAGTTCACGGGTCGAACCGACCCGTCTCGAATCCTTTCTCGACGTCTTGAAGCGGGAATATCCCGATGTCGAGATGTCCTATGAACAAGGGTATCGTCTTAATCGGAAGGATGTCGATGAAACGATGATCACCCGCGCCGTCCAATGCGCGAAAAAGCACGAGGTCGCCCTGGTTTTCGCCGGACTTTTCGACATCGACGAAGCCGAAGGATACGACCGGGACACACTGGACCTTCCCGAGACACAGAACCGACTGATCGAAGCGCTCGCCCTGAACCACGACCATGTCGTCGTCTTCCTTTCGAATGGCGCCCCCGTCACCATGCCTTGGCTTGATCGCGTCAACGCGGTCTTCGAGTGCTATCTCGGCGGTCAGGGACAAGCCGGTGCCATCCTCGATCTGATCTACGGCAAGACCAACCCTTCCGGCAAACTCGCCGAAACGTTTCCAAACAACCACCTCGAACTGCTTTCCGACCACTTTTTTCCCGGCACAAGACGCGTCATCTACAAAGAAGGCTTATACGTCGGTTATCGTTACGTCCGTTCCGTCGCTTTGAAACCGCTGTTTCCCTTCGGATACGGGCTCAGCTATACCACGTTCAACTATGAAAATCTCAGGATCGAATCCGATCATGATCGGGTAACCGTGTCCTGCACGATCCGAAACGAAGGGATCAGAACCGGCAAGGAAGTCGTTCAGATCTACGTCGCGAAAGCCGACTCTTCCGTCTATCGACCGAAGGTCGTTTTACGCGGATTTTCCAAAATCGAAATCGCACCGAACGAAGCCGAAGAGGTCACGATCGAACTCGACCGAAGGTCGTTCGAATACTACGACGTCAAGGACCGTCGTTTCGTCAAAGAAGGCGGGACATACGACCTACTGGTCGGTGCCTCTTCCGAAGACATAAGGCTTCAAGGTCAGGTTTTGATCGAGGGCGTAACACGTCCGAAAGTCGAGTCACCCTACGATGCGATCGACGCTCTGTTTCTTCCGACCGACGAGGACTTCGAATCTCTATACGGGACGCGACTGAAAAAGGACGTGGGTATCTTTCCCTATACGCGCACATCCCCGCTTTCCGATCTGTCCTACCGCCTGATCGGAAAAATCATTTTGAACCGGATCATGAAAAAAGAGCTTTCAACGATTAGCGATCCGGCCGAACGGAAAATGACCGAAGCGTTCATCAAGTCCCTACCCCTGAAAGGTCTCGTCTCCTTCGGACACGTCAGGCATGAGGTGGTCGATGCGCTGATTCACCTGCTTAACAGACGCTATCTGAAAGCTTTGAAATCCTATCGAAAAAGGACATCAGAATAACTTTTTGATGTCCTCGTACGCGTATCCTTTCTGATAGAGTTTTTGTCTGATGAATGGTTCGAGCGTCGCTCGATCCATTTTTTTCTCGTAAGCGACAACCAACTTCTCATAATCCTTTTTCAACAAGGCTTGTTCATCGGCGGCGTAGTAGCGAAGCGCATGCCGGATCGCGTCATCGACGACTTCCAAAGAAAAGCCCTTGCCGACGAAATGCGTCTTCAGACTCAAAACGAGTTTCTTTCTGTTTTTCGTACGATTGGTCTCGATCCGCTTTTTGATCAGATCAAAGACGATCTCGTAACTGTCATAGTTCAGAACTTTCTCGATTATGACCGAGGAAACACCCTTTTCCTTGAGTTTTTCTTCGATCTTGCGCGGTCCTTCGCTACGTTTCCTGGTTTCGACATAATAGGATGCGTAGGCGTCATCATCGACGTACTTCTTTGTCCGATAGATGTCCATGAGTTCACGGACAAGCTTTTTCGAAGCGCCCTTGTTCTCAAGATAGGAAGCGAGTTCGTATTCCGTCCGCATGCTTTTCAGACGACGGATGGCGAGCTTGTCGTATAGGACGCGTTCGTTTTCGCCGAGCAGTTCGAAAAGTTCGCCGTCGCTCAGCTCCCTGCCCGGTCGAAGCCGGTATTTCCCGATCAGCTCGAATTCGATCGGATATGCACTGCCGTCGATGACGACATGCCTTTTCCTGTCCTTGACAAGGATGCTTTCAACCCTTTTCATGACGCGTCGAGCAAGTGGTCGATCAGCGCCTGCAACTGGACATCGGCAGCGGGATCGTTCGTTTTCTCAAGATAGACATCGTGGATGCTCATCGCCGTCATCCGGTCCAACGCCCCGGTCACGTCAAGCCCGAGGTCGCCCTGATAGCGTTTAAAGGCCTCCTCGGTCGCCCGATCGAAATAGCCGTCCACGCGGAGGGCATCGTCACCCTCCAAGTCGTAATAGACATTCAAAAACGCCTGATAGGTTCCCAGACCCGGCAAAACCGAATCGAATGCGAGATAACCCTCGTAAAAGGGGAGAGGCAACGTATGAAAACCGCTCTGCTCGATGAGGTTGACCTCAAGCGGATCGGAAGAGACATTCTGTCTGTCGCCATAGAACCACTCGCCTTCGGTGTAGACGAGAGCGTACTCTACACCGTCGATCTCATTGAGCGATAGGGTATTCTGATAGACACCCTTGCCGAACGTGGGCGTCCCGTAGAGTTCATATCCGGCATATTCCCTCAGTCCGGCGGCGAGCACTTCGGCGGCGGATGCGGTGTTCTCGTTGACAAGGGCGACGATGTCATAAGCTTTGGCGGATGTCAGTCCGCCAAGAAATGTTCGGTTCGCATCGTTTTTGTCGATCATCTCGAATACCGGGCGTTCGATGTCCTTGACGAAGAGTTGTTGAATGATCCCCGGCAACAAACCCTTCACTTCGAGATTGTGAAGCGCGGTGAGCGCGCCACCGGGATTGTCTCTCAGGTCGATGATGAGCGTTTTGTTTTCCGTATCCTCCATGAATTTCCCCTGTTCGAGTTCCAAAAGGACATCGGCGAAGACGGTGTTCGTCCCGGCCGTGACGTTTTCACGGTAAGCGGAGAACTGCGTGATCCGGATATAGCCCAGTTCATCGGATCCCAGATCCGTCGAATAGGCGGTCGGTGTCAGAATTTCCCGGAATTCGATCCGGACGCGATGCATCGTCTGATCGGGATCTCGGACGAGCAACGTCCGCGTTTCGCCTTCCTCGGCCCGGATGTGGTCCAACGCGTCCTGATGGCTTCGAAGCGTATCGAAAAAGACGTCTTCGCCTTCCCGTTCGACACCGACGATCAGGTCGTTCGGATAGAGATTGTTGAATGCCTGACTGCCGTGCTGCACGTAGTGCACGCGCAGATCGTTTCCTTCCTGCTGATAGTTGATGCCCAGACCCACAAACCGCTCGGCGTCACCCGGTGCGATACCGACGGGTGTCCGTGAAAGTCTCGTATAGGGGTCGTTGTTGGCGTCCGCATAGGCGTCGATGATCGCTTCCATCTGGGCAACGAATGCCTCGTTTCGATTCTGATCATCGATGTCGTAGTAGTAATATTCGTCGAAACGCTCGTTGATATATGAAAAAAGATCTTCTCCCCCCTCGGTCGGGTTGATCACGACGATGCGCGATGCGTAGAGTCCCGTAAGAAAGGCGAGTATGACCGCCGCGATGAAAATGATTCCTAGCCTTTTGCCTGCCATGCGTATGCCTCCCTGCTGAATCCTTCTCCGAGCGCTTCTTTCGTCTTGGTGACGAAGGTGAACGCTTCGGGATCGATTTCTTTGATCAACAATTTGAACGGATAGAGCTGAACACGGTTGACGGTACAGATGATCATGTCCCGTTCGGACCCGGAATACCCGCCGATGACGCGCACCCTGGTCAATCCCCGTCTCAGTCGCCGATAGATTTCTCCCTGGATATCCGGACCCTTGAGCGTCACGATGAAAACCGTATAACCGGCTCTCCCCTCGATCGCCACCCGGTCGATGATGAAACCGGAAATAAGCATGGCGAAGACCGCATAGAGACCGAGCTGCAAGTCGATGATCATCGCGATGAGAATGATCGTTCCATCCGTGGCATACATCGCCCAGGAAAAGGGGATCTTGAGATACTTGTTGGCGATCTTCTGAATGATATCGATGCCTCCGGTCGTCCCGTTGTTTCGAAGGACCAGACCGAGACCGAGACCGACGAGCAGTCCGCCGAACGCCGTACCGATCAGAAGCGGACTTTCCGACAAGTGCCTCATGATGACATCCTCTTCAATGAAGAGCTCGAACATGAAAAGAATGCTCGGTGAAAGGAGCGATGCATAGATCGTTTTCCAGAAGAAAACCCCTCCCAGAAAGATCAGTCCGATGATCAGCAGAGCACCGTTGACGATATAGATGAAAAGACTGACGGAAATGATTTCCTTGAAAAAAACGGCAACCCCCATGACACCACCGATGACGAGCGCCTGCGGCAACAAAAAGAAATAAAAGCCCGCGGAAAGCACGAAAACGCCTAATGAGATCTCCGTCCATTCCTTGAGCTTGCGTTTGTTCACGATGCATCACCCTTTTTGAGATAGGCGTTGATCAGGGCATCCAGGTCCCCGTCCATGACCGCTTCGACGTTTCCGATCTCGTGGTTCGTCCGGTGGTCCTTGACCATCTGATAGGGGTGAAAGACGTAGGAGCGAATCTGCGAACCCCAGGCGATGTCCTTTTGTTCGCCCTTGATCGACTTGACTTCTTCTTCCTGCCGACGGATTTCTTCCTGCATGAGTTTCGCTTTGAGAATCGACAGCGCGGTTTCCCGATTTTTGATCTGGCTCCGTTCGTTCTGGCAGGTCACCACGATTCCCGAAGGCAAATGGGTGATCCGAACGGCCGAATCCGTCGTGTTGACCGATTGACCTCCGGCTCCGCTGCTTCGATAGACGTCGATCTTGAGTTCATCGTCCTTGATGTCGAGTTCGATCTCATCATCGAGTTCGGGCATGATGTCGACCGATGCGAACGAGGTATGGCGACGCGCATTCGAGTCGAAGGGGGAAATGCGCACCAGACGGTGCACACCACGCTCGGCTTTCAGATAGCCGTAGGCATAGGGTCCCTTGACGTGCATCGTCACGCTCTTGATCCCCGCTTCATCACCGCTCTGATAGTCGAGAATCTCGACCTTGTAGCTCTTTTTCTGAGCATAGTGCTGATACATGCGAAAGAGCATGTCGCACCAGTCCTGCGCCTCGGTGCCACCGGCACCGGGGTGCAGTTCGACGATCGCGTTCGAATCGTCATAAGGTCCGTTCAGAAGCGTTTCGATTTCAAAGGCCTTGAGTTCTTTTCTGAGGCGATCGATATCGGTTTCGAGAATGCTCCATTCTTCGGACTGTTCCTCGGCGATCTCGAACCAGTCGACGACGTTTTGGTAGTCATTCTCGAGTTTCTTCAAAGCGTCGACTTTCCCTTTGATCTGGTTGGCTTCCTTCGACGTTTTCTTCGCTTCTTTCGTGTTCTTCCAGAATTCCGGATCCTGCATGACGGCATTCAGATCCTGATAACGTTTGAGAAGCGTGTCGGGATCGATCGCGTTTCTCAGCGATTCGAGCGTATCCTCGTATTCCGCGAGGACTTTATGTACTTCGTACCGTTCCATGGTTGATCTCCTTAGCGCCAGGGCAGATTTCTCTGGTTTCGGTTCTTTCTGACTTTCGGTTTCCTCGGTTTCCCCGAATCCGTCCGTCCCTGGTTGGTCGATGTGTTCTTGACGACGGCCTCACGTTCGACGTTGTATTGGATCTGTGCCCGCAGGACATAGCGCGTGACGTCTCTGGCGATGTTGTTGACCATATCGTTGAACATGCGCAACCCTTCGCTCTGATAGATGGTCAGAGGATTGTCCTGACCGTAGGACTGCAGGGAAACGCCTTGTCTGAGTTCGCTCATCGCGTCGATGTGACGCATCCAGTACGTATCGATGACGCGCAACATCACGACCTTGAGAAACTCGTTGAAAACCGCCTCGGGGACGTTTTCTTTCTTCTGATCGATCTCGCGGTTGGCAAGCGCGACGATGTATTCCTTGACTTCGACTTCGTCGTATTGCTGCAAGGTCTCCTTGTGCAAGGTTTCCGGTGGGAAATAATTGCCGTTGAAATAGGCGACGATCGCATCATCGTCGATTTCGAACTGATTCTTGCCGACGGGGTGGATGTGCTGATCGAGAACACTCGAAATACTCTTGGATACCGTATCCCGAACATGGTCTTCGATACTGTCGAGCGTCAGGACGTCACGGCGTTCCTGATAGATGACTTCTCTTTGTTTCCTGAGGACGTCATCGTATTTGAGGACGTTCTTTCTGGCGTCGTAGTTGTTTCCTTCGATTCGCTTCTGGGCCCCGGCGACAAAACGGGAAAACATTTTCGAAGCGAGCGGCTCACCCGTCGTATTCATGCGTTCGAGCATCTCGATCCGTCGTTTGAACGTCTCGCTCCCGAAACGCTGCATCAGTTCGTCTTCGGCGGATAGGTAGAAACGGGAGTACCCCGGGTCACCCTGACGACCGCTTCGACCGCGCAACTGGTTGTCGATCCGACGTGATTCGTGTCGTTCACTGCCGATCACGGCGAGTCCGCCGAGTTCGACGACGCCCTCACCGAGTTTGATGTCGGTTCCCCGACCGGCCATATTGGTCGCGATCGTAACCGATTTCTTCAAACCCGCTTTGGCGACGATTTCCGCTTCACGCTCATGGTTTTTGGCATTCAGCACTTCGTGCGGAATCCGTCTTTGCCTGAGCATGCGGGAAATGTCTTCGGATGTTTCAACCGCGATCGTACCGATCAGCATCGGTTGACCGATTTCATAACGTCGCTCGATCTCATCGACCAAGGCGTTGAACTTGTCTTTCATGTTCGCGAAGATATAGTCCGGTTCATCGTCACGGATCACGGGCTCATTGGTCGGTATTTCGACGACATCCATGTTATAGATGTCACGGAACTCGTCTTCCTCGGTTTTCGCGGTACCGGTCATACCGGAAAGCTTCTTGTACATACGGAAGAAGTTCTGATACGTGATGGTCGCGACTGTCGTCGTTTCCTTCTTGATCCGTACGCCTTCCTTCGCTTCGAGCGCCTGGTGCAGCCCCTCGCTGAACTGGCGTCCTCTTAGAATACGTCCCGTGAACTGATCGACGATCAGAACTTCGTCGTTGTCGACGACATAGTCCTTGTCTCTGAACATGATATAGTTCGCACGAAGCGCGTTGTTGATGTGGTGAACGAGCGTCACGTGTCTGAGATCATAGAGATTGTCGAGTTGAAAGATCTGTTCGGCCCGTTTGATCCCGGTAGGGGTAAGCGCGATCGTCTTGGCTTCGATATCGATCTCAAAGTCCTCGTCACGCAATGATTTTGCGAAACGGTCGGCCGACTGATAGAGATTGTAATTCTGTTTCGCGCCTCCGGAAATGATCAAAGGCGTCCGCGCCTCATCGATCAGAATCGAGTCGACTTCATCGATGATCGCGTAGTTGAGCCCACGACGGGCAACCATGTCGCGCGCATAGAGAACCATGTGATCGCGCAAATAGTCGAACCCGAGCTCACTGTTGGTCGAATAGAGGATGTCACAGTCGTATGCTTCCTTTTTCTGTTCCCGTGTGATATCACGCAGATTCAGTCCGACCGTCAGCCCGAGAAAGCGAAACAGCTCACCGATCTCGCCGTTCGCCTCACGTGAGGCGAGGTACTCGTTGACGGTGACGATGTGAACGCCTTCACCGTTCAAAGCGTTCAGATACGCCGGCATGACGGCAGTCAGCGTCTTCCCTTCACCGGTTTTCATTTCGGCGATGTTCCCCCGAAAGATACTCGCCGCTCCCTGCACCTGCACGAAATAGGGAACGAGTCCCGTGACGCGCTTGGACGCTTCGCGAACGAGCGCATACGCTTCGACTTCCAAGCTCTCGAGCTTTTCGCCTTCCGCGTATCGTTGTTTCAATTCCTCTGTTTTCTTCTTGAAATCCGAGTCATCGAGCACTGCCATGTCATCTTCGAGTTCGAAGACCGCTTCCGCGATTTTTCTGGCTTCTTTCAATATCTTTTTACCCGGATCAAACCACTTTTTCAACATAGATACACATCCTTTGCATTCTCTCTAATGATACTATAATATGGTGCTTTTGACAAGTCATTACGCCTTTTACAACGATTTAACATAATCGTTTGGATCCGGTCTCACACATGCCTTTTACAAACGGGTATATCGGATATTCCATGATCCGACTTCTTCATGCCGAACGACGCATACGGACAAAAAAAAACGCCTTTCGGCGTTTAAATCTAAAAATCGAATGCGACATCCTGTCTCTTGACTTCTTCCGCTTCGAAGAAATCACGCTTGCCGAAGTTCTTCCAACGCGCGATGATGTTGCTTGGAAAGACGACGACTTTCTGGTTGTAATAGGATACGTTCGAATTGTAGACGCGACGGGAAGCCTGCAGGTTTTCTTCGACATCGAACGCGGCATCCTGTAACTTGAGAACGTTCTGCGAGGCTTTCAGATCGGGATATTGTTCGACGACGACGTTGAGTCTTTGCAATCCTTTGGATACCTCATTGGCGAATTCCTGTTTTTCATTGATGCTCGCGGAATGCCCGGGCTGTCTCAGTTTGACGACTTTCTCAAGCGTTTCCTGTTCGTGCTTCATGTATCCCTTGGTTGCCTGAAACATCTTGGTCAGAAGGTCGAAGCGCTTCGTCAGTGCGACGTCGATGCTTGATTCGGATTCGTCGATCTTGACGAGCATGCGTCTGAAACTGTTTGTTGTCGTAATGATCCATACGACCACGAAAAAGGCGATTATACCTACGAATAACAATACGATTCCAAATTCTTCCATGTTTTAGCTCCTTTTCGGTTTTCGATTGAACTTATCACTATCTAAACGCACTTCATTGATGATGGCGGGTATGATCTCGATGTCACTTCTGAAATCATTGATCGCCTGATCGTCGAGCGAGCGCGAAATAGGTATTTCCAGATAATCCTTGCGGTCATTGATGCCGATATGCAGTTCGTTGTCGTGAAAATAGAAGAGTATTTTACCGCGGTGCATGCTTTCGAGTTCCATGAATTTTTCCATGATGACGGGCGTCAGATGGTAAAAAGCGTACTGCATATCCGAGGCGTAGATGGCGAACTTCTTGTTGAACGTGATGCTTTCGGTGTCGACTTTTTCGAGTCCGCGATGGTTCATCTGATAGCCGCGGCCTTCCGCGATCTTGAGCGTGCCGTCGAAAGCGCGGGGAAACTGATAGATGTACCAGCGACCCTTGAAATACGTCTGATAGCTGACGTGGGTGTTTCCTTTCGAATCGCGCGTTTCGACACGTTCTTTGAGGTCGACATCCGATACTTCGAAGGCCACGCCTTTATAGGTACCCGATATGTAGTCCTCACCGGAGAAACGGTCTGGGGCCTTGATCATTTTCGTCTGGTTGATCCGACTGATCGGGATGCTTTCCTTATGGTTGTATGTGACATCCTCGAACTGCGTTTTGAGCATCTCGATAATGAACTCACTCTTGATCAGTTTCTTGAACGTCTGCGCGTGTTGTCCCGCCTTTGCGCCAAAAACGATGGCAACGATAATCAGAATCCCACCGATCAGAGCGGTAAACGGTTCGATCGATTCCCCACCGAGGCCAAAACTGACGATGAATAAAATGATGGCCAGGCCACCGAATAGGATACCTTTGTTCCGTTCCTTCTTGAACGTCTCGTAGAGTTCCTTCCGTTTCGCTTCGATCGCTTGAATACGCTCATCCATAATGTCAGCTCCAGTTCATCGTTTTTTACTCGCTACGGTCATTATATCCCAATTGTTCGAATAATTCAACGCTATCGAGCCGTTCCCAGGTAAATTCTTTTTCCTCACGACCGAAATGACCGTAACAGGCGGTTTGTGCGAAAAGCGGACGTCTTAGTCCGAGCCGATCGATCATCCCTTTCGGTGTGAGGTCGAAATGCTCGATGATGAAACGACGCAAGACATCGGACGGGATGACCCCGGTATTGAACGTATCGATGTTGATGCTTACCGGTTCCGTGAGGCCGATCGCGTAGGCGAGCTGAATTTCACACGACTTGGCCAACCCGGCAGCAACCACGTTTTTGGCGAGATAGCGCGCCATGTATGCCGCGCTGCGGTCGACCTTGGTCGAGTCCTTGCCGGAAAACGCGCCTCCCCCGTGACGGGCGTAACCACCGTAGGTATCGACGATGATCTTTCGTCCGGTCATTCCGGCATCGCCGTCGGGCCCACCGATGACGAACCGTCCGGTCGGATTGATCTGATAGGTCGTCTTCGTGGTATCGTAATCCGATAGCACGGGATCGATGACGTCGTGGACGATCCTTGTTTTCAATGCGTCCAGGTCGACATCGTCATGGTGCTGTGTCGAAAGAACGACGTTGTCGATGAAACTCGGTCTGCCGTCCTCATAGGCGACCGTCACCTGTGTTTTCCCGTCGGGACCGAGTCCTTCGATCACCTTATGTTTTCGAACATCGGAAAGACGGCGGGCGATTCGGTGTGATAACGCGATCGGCAACGGCATGTATTCTTTCGTTTCATCGGTCGCGTAACCGAACATGAGTCCCTGGTCGCCCGCACCGAGAACGTTCTGTTCGACGCGATCGACCCCTTGGGCGATATCTTCGGATTGTCCTTTGATCCGGACATCGATCCTGGCGGTTTCAAGATCGAAACCCGAGCCCTTGTCGCCATAACCGATCTTTCTGATCGTTTCGCGTGCGATCTTTGCGAAATCCACCTTCGCCCGTGTCGTGATCTCACCGAAGATGAGGACGTAATCATTCGTGATCGCGGTCTCACATGCGACGCGTGAGTGAGGATCACCCTCCAGACAGGCATCGAGGATCGCATCGGAAATCAGATCACAGACTTTGTCCGGATGACCTTCGGTCACCGATTCACTGCTGAAATACGTAATCATATCTGTCTGCTCCTTTTGTCGGAAAAAAAATACGCTTTTCGAAGGAAAAGCATACGTTTTCCTTATTGTTGGGATTTACCCCTCGTGGTTAGCACCTAACTCAATAGGTTGCTGCTACATCGATGGTCACTGGCCTCCGTAGCTCTTAATAAGTCCTATGAACTTGTCTTTTCATCATACTACGATTCGAAGGTATTGTCAACCGGGATCAGAAGTTATTGTAGATCTCGAGAAAATCATCGGAGAACTTGAAAAACCGTTCCTTGAGATCGTAATCGAAATAATTGGACAGCTCGCTTCGAAACAGTTTCATGACGGCACTGTGCGCGAGCGGTCTCTTATAGGATTTGGCGCTTCGCATCGTGATGTAGAGATCGGCGAGCAGGATGATCTGGGATTCGATCTCAGGTTGGATGACGAGCATTTCATTCAGGAATTTCTCGTTCGCGGTACCTTCGATATGGGCCCGCGTGATGTCCTCGCACTTTTGCGCGAGTTGCATCCGCTTGGCGATCTTCGATCCGAGTTCGGTCTTTTCCTTGAGCAGATCGTAGTTCTGCTCGTCGAGCGCTTCCTTGTTCGTGATCAGTTCCTTGATTTCCTGATACTGCAGGTGGATCATGGCGTAATGATTGATCGCCGCGATCCGATCATCGGAAAGACCGTAGTCGTCCGCGAGTCTTTCACTCATCTGTTGAACCTGATAGGCGTGGCGCTTGTCCATGAGCGCATAGGAACTCGAAAAGACGACGGAAAAGAGATCACCGACGATATGCGTGAAATCGAATTGGACCTGACGCCTGCGGATCAGTTCGTTTTTGCGTTCTTCCTGCATGTACTGACCCATGGAAACGATCGCGTATACGACGAAATAGAAGAGGATGAACAGAAAAGTCCTGAGAAGAATATCCGAAAACTCGGGGGATCGGACGAAAATCGGAAAAAACTCGACCATCGACAAACCGTCGACCATGCCTTGCAGACTATAGGTCCAGATCAGATGAATCGCGGTCAACAAGGCCAACAGGCCTTGGAAACTCGTTGAGAGAAGTCGCTTTTCCTGATAGAGCGAAATGACGACAACGGCGTAATACATGAGAATGTAAGCTCCCGTTTCGAAGTATTCGATCCGATAAAGTCGGGCATAGATCAGAACGGATGAGAAAAAGATGTAGAAGGCGGCCACATACATGGCGACCATCTGTTTCGTTTTATCGCTGGGGTCGAGATTGATGAGTGTCCGCAACAACCTGTTGATGACGTAGGTCAAAGGGAAAACGAGGACGGTGACAACCCAATCGGTGACGCCACCGATCGGACTGAGCGACAGAAGCACGAGCAGAAGCGAATAGATGACATTCGATAGAAGGATGATATTCTTGATGACGACGTTTCGTCGGTAGAGAACGGCGACGTCATCGGTAATGTCCACGCCCTGTTCAAAGCCAAAAAAGCGCTCGAATACGCTTTTTCCCAAAGTTTTGGCATGGAACAGTCTGCGTCGCTTCAAAGTCCGTTCGCCCCTTTTTTCAGTCGATGAAATCGTAGATGCTCAGTCGCTTGACACCGGATAGTTCGTTGGCGATCTCCTCGTTCAGAATCTGGGCGACCCGTGTCGATGCCGCAGCGGCGATCGCGCCGACGATGTCGTCCAAAAACGTATGGCATATGCCTTCTTTTTTGCCGGCATTGTTCAAATCCTGGACGATTCCGTGCTTGTTGACGTCGATGTCGCCGAAATTCGTCTGTCCGATGATCCCGTAAAGACCGGCTACATCGAGTCCCATCACCTCATCGACACCGAAAAGACCGAGATCGTCGTGAATGATATCCTGAATCGGCCCACGCAACAACCCTTCTTCAGCAAGCCGGTCGATCTCGACCGCGAGCTGAACGTGATGAAAGACGTCCCGCAGCGAGAGAATCTTCTCAACCGACTCCTGACAGACATTGCGTGACACGTTCTGCGTGTAACGGCTCTGTTGAAAATACGTGATATCGGCGATCGCCTCGATCGTGACACCCCGCTCTTCGAGCGTCTTTTTGTTGAACTCGAACATTTCTTCTCGCGTATAGACGAGCCTTTTTTCTTTCCGTTCGTTCATGACATGCCTTCCTTTCTTTCGAATACGTCACCCGGACGCATCAGGTTCTGTCCGTTCAAAAAACTCTTGATATCCATTTTCTTCTTGCCCGGAATCTGGATCATCGTCACTTCCACGGCTCCGTCACGCGTCTTGACGACCAGTCTTCTGTCAAGAGAAAGAATCGTACCCGGTCGTTCATCATGCGTCCGGTAATCGCTCTTTTTCATTCCGTAGACCTTGACTAAAACACCGTTGACATACGTATGGGCACCTGGCGTGGGAGAAAGCCCGCGGACTCGGTTCAAAATACGTCTGGTCGTATCCCCGAAGTGCAAGAACTCGTCCTGAAACTTGATCGTCAAGGCGTAGGTTGCCCGTTCGTGGTCCTGTGGCCTTCGCTCGAGCGTTTTGGATTCAAAGTCTCTCAAGACGTCCAAGAGGAGTTCTGTCCCCAGATGACTGAGACGATTCGAAAGCGTTTCATAGTCGTCGTCATCCTTGATCGGAAGCGTAGCCTGTCGGATGATATCGCCCTGGTCCATGGCATATGCCATGTACATGATCGTCACACCGGTTTCTTTCCGCCCGTCGAAGAGCGCATACTGGATCGGAGCTCCACCCCGATATTCCGGCAACAAAGAGCCGTGTACGTTCAAAGCGGTCACCCGATCGAGCAACGCTTTCGGCAACATCTGGCCATAGGCGGCGGTCACGATCAGATCGGGATTCGACTCGAGCACCCGGTCATAGTCCTTGGAAAGACGTTTGGGCTGATGGACTTCGATTCCCTTGACAGACGCGAGCCTTTTGACCGGTGATGGCGTAAGCACTTTCTTTCGACCGACGGGCTTGTCCGGTTGTGTGACGACGAGTACGACCTCATGACCGTAATCGATGAGACCTTTCAACACGACTTCGGCGAAACCCGGTGTTCCCATAAATACGATTTTCAACATATCATCACCTACACGATATCAAAATACGGTTCATAGCGGATGTTCAGATCCTTGTTTCGTCGTTCTTTGATCATCAGAAAGAGTTTCCTTTTATCCAACACGTCATATTTCAACGAGAGCGTGAACCGATAGCGATCGCGAATCTTCCTGATCGGTGCCGGAGCGGGTCCCAGAATATCGGTTTCATCGCTTCGAAACGTCTTTTTGAACAGAAAGGCTTCCTGATACGTCTTCAGATAGGACGTCCCTTCAAAAAGAATATGGGCGATGTTCCTGAAAGGGGGATATTCGGCCAGTTTCCTTTCGTAGAGCGCTTTCTCATAGAACGCATCATAATCCTTGAACAGGCTTTTGACCGCATAGTGTTCGAGATCATAGCCTTGGATGATCGCTTCACCGGGATACATCCTCCCCGAGCGACCCGTCATCTGGGCGAAAAGCATGTAGGCGCGCTCGCTCGCTCGAAACGAGGGGACTTTCAAAGACATGTCCGCCATGAGAATGCCGACGAGCGTGACTCTGGGAAAATCGAGTCCCAAGGAAACCATTTGCGTGCCGAGGAGAATATCGGCTTCGCGGTTTTCAAAGGATTGCCAGATCCGTTCATGACTCCCCTTGGTCCGGGTGACATGCGCGTCCATGCGTATGACCCGAGCATCGATCGCCTTCTTGAGCGCCTCTTCCACGTATTCGATCCCATAACCGACCTCGCGTACCGCTTCGCTCTGACAGATGGGACAGGTCGGGCTGAAGTCTTCCTCATGTCCGCAATACCGGCATTTGAGTACGCCTTTGTCGCGATAATAGGTCAACGAGACCTGGCAGTGCGGACATTCGGGGACGTGCCCGCATTGGCGACAGAGCACATAGGGCGCATAACCCTTTCTGTTGAAGAGAAGAATCGTCTGTTCGCCCTTCGCGATTCGTTTTTTGATCGCTTCGATCAAGGCCTTCGAGAAAATCGAGGCGTTATTCCGTTTCATTTCTTCCTTCATGTCGACAAGCGTAATTTTGGGAAGACGCATCCCCGAGGGGCGTTCGTTCAACGTCAGTTCGAGCGTTTCTCCCTTTTCGGCCGCATACATGGTCTCGATTCTTGGCGTCGCACTCCCGAAGAGAAGTGGCGCCTCATGGTATGTCGAGCGTTGCGCGGCAACCTTTCGGGCGTCATAGTGGACGCCTTCGGTCTGCACGTAACTCTCATCGTGTTCCTCGTCGATGACGATCAGACCCAAGTCATCGATCGGCAGGAATACGGCACTGCGCGTCCCGAGGATGACATCGGCCTGGTGTTCGGCGATGATCCGGTACTGATCGTATCGCTCCCCACTCGAAAGACCGCTGTGGTAGATCGCCACCCGTTCGAATCGACTCATGAGACGTCTCGCCATCGGACCGATCAACGCGATTTCGGGGACGAGCACGAGTGCGCGACCACCTTTTTTCACCACGCTTTCAATCGCTTCGACATAGACTTCCGTCTTTCCGGAACCGGTTATGCCTTTGAGAAGCAGCGTCTTCGGAGTAAAAAGGGAATCCTCGATTTTTCTTAAGGCGATTTCCTGTTCGCGCGTAAGTATGAGCTTTTTCCGGTCCTCTTCAAAAGCGTGCTCGATCTCCCGGATGACTTCCTTTTTGTGTTCACTCAAAACCTCGTGCTTCACGAGGGTCAGAAGGCTGCTCTTCGAGATCCCGGCATCGAGGAGATCCTTGCGTGCTACCATCCCCTTGTTTTCAAACAGATTGAGAATCGACTGATAGCGTTCGATCCTGCCGTAGTGATGGTCGCTCTCGAGGCGATAGTACGTTTCGAGTTTTTTCGTCGCTCTCTCTTTCAGTACCGTCTCGATTCGAACGACTCCCTTCTGTCGAAGTCGTCTGAGTCTGTTTCCATACATGCTGTCCTTTTTACTCAGCTTCCACAAGCCCTTCTGGTCGAACATGGCATAAAGATCCTGGTCGATGTTTTCATGATCGAGAAGCCTGGCGCGCTTCTCATAACTCATCTTGAGCTCGGGTGGCATCACCGTCATCAAAGCGGCTCCATAGGAAACGGGGGTCTCTTCGAGTATGCTTTCAACGATTTCGAACATCTCATCATCGATCGAAGGAACGACATCCAAAGAAGACAAAATCTCTTTCGTGGCGTTCTCACTCGCTTCTTTGATCGCGATCACGTAACCGAGCCTTTCCTGTCGGCCGAACGGTACGATGACGCGCATCCCGCGCGTCAAAAAACCCTCCATGTCCTTCGGAACGAGATAGTCGTAGTACGTATCCAGATCACGATGCGCGATGTCGATTACGACGCTTGCAAACATAGTCTCACCCACATCCAGTATAACATTTTTGACAAGAAAAAAAGTAACCGAAGTTACTTTATTGTCTTGAGAATCTTGTCGATGCGGTTGCCGTAGGCAAGCGCTTCATCGTACTTGAAAAGGAGATCGGGTATTTTCCGAACGTTTTTGATCTTCTTGGCCAGTTCCATGCGAATCGTCGCCTTGCTCTGATCGAGACTCGCTTGCGCGCGCTTCAAGACGTCCTCCTCATCCGATAAAACGGTATAATATACGGTCGCATACGACAAATCCTTCGTCACCTTGACTTCGGTCAGATTGATGTAACCGAAACTCTTGTCTTTCGTTTCCCGGTTGACGATGGGTGCGAGTTCCCGCTGAATCAGACTCGCGAGTCTTTCAATGGTAATGGACATGGTTTATTCAACCTCCACTTCTCTCATCTGTGACGCTTCGATGACGTCACCAACCTTGATATCGTCATACTTCTCGACGGATAATCCGCATTCGAAGCCTTGTCTTACCTCTTTCGCATCATCCTTGAAACGCTTGAGTGAACCGAGTTTACCTTCGTAGATGACGACTCCGTCGCGAATGATCCGAACGAGGGCGTTTCGTTTGATGACGCCGTCCGTGACATAACAACCCGCGATCGTACCGACTTTGGACAACTTGAACGTATCACGGACTTCGGCCTGACCGGTGACGATTTCTTCGAACGTCGGATCGAGCATGCCTTTGAGGGCCGATTCGATGTCTTCCGCGACGCGATAGATCACACTGTAAAGTCTGATTTCGACGCCTTGTTCATCGGCGATCTTTCGAACCGACGACGTCGGTCGGACGTTGAATCCGATGATGATCGCATCCGACGCATTGGCGAGCGTAACATCACTTTCGGTGATGCTTCCCACACTTCCGCGTACGACATTGACGTGGAATCCGTCGATATCCATTTTTTCAAGCAAGCCCTTGATCGCTTCGATCGATCCCTGGACATCGGCCTTGATGATGACGGTCAGTTCCTTGTCGCTGCTTTCGATGTCGCCGAGCATATTGTCCAGCGAGCGCTTCTTGACGATCTTGAGTTCGCCTTCACGTTGCCTGCTCTGTCGTTGCGAGGCGATCTGACGCGTAACCTTTTCATCGTCGAATGCCATGAATATGTCACCGGCTTCCGGGACTTCGTCCAATCCGGTAATCTCGATGGGCTGTGAAGGAATCGCTTCCTTGAACCGGTTCTTCAGATCATCCTGCATCGTCCGAACTTTTCCGTAGGTGTTCCCGACGACGATGACATCACCGATTCTGAGCGTTCCGGTTTCGACGATCAACGTGGCTACCGGTCCGCGCCCCTTGTCAAGACTCGCTTCGATGACCGTACCGCGTGCCAGACGCTTCGGATTCGCTTTGAACTCCTCGAGGTCGCTGATCAATTGGATCATCTCGAGAAGCTTGTCGATCCCTTGGTTTTTCAACGCGGAAATCATGACGAAAGGCGTATCGCCACCCCATTCTTCGGGGATGAGACCTTTTTCGGACAGATCGGTCATGACGCGTTCCGGGTTGGCCTGAACGCGGTCGATCTTGTTGACCGCGACAATGATCGGAACTTTCGCGGCTTTGGCGTGATCGATCGCTTCGATCGTCTGCGGTTGTACGCCGTCATCGGCCCCGACGACGAGAATGACGATATCCGTCACTTTCGCACCGCGTGCGCGCATTTCCGTAAACGCGGCATGGCCCGGCGTATCGATGAAGGTGATCGGTTCACCGTTTCGAACGACCTGATAGGCACCGATATGCTGCGTGATGCCGCCCGCTTCGCCTTCGACGACACGGGATTTGCGTATCGTGTCGAGCAGCGTCGTCTTACCGTGATCGACGTGTCCCATGACGGTGACGATCGGTGGTCGTTTGACGAGTGATTCCGGATCGTCTTCGATCTTGAATTCATCGTATCGCGTCACATCCGTGACGACTTCGTCCTTGACGGTAAACCCTTCTTCGAGGGCGATGATTTCGATCGTTTCACGATCGATGACTTCGTTGACACTCGTCATCATTCCGAGTTGCATCAGTTTCTTGATCATTGCGGCATTGGAAATACCGAGACCATGAGCAACGTCGATTACCGACATATCCGGTCGATACGTAAACACACCGTCATTCACCTTTTTCGGCGGTTTTTTCGATGTGTCCGGTTTTTTCGTTGTTTTTTTCTTTGGTCGATATCTTCTGTTCGACATCATATTCACTTCCTTTATGGTTCATCAATAGGCGACTAAAACCTTGGTCCGTTATGCCAATGACCTTAATGCCTCTCTTGCCGATGGCACGGGACATGCGTTCGGTCGAAATCGCTTCGATCACGCGTGCGCCGTACGTCCTGGCCTTGTCATGGATTTTCTTTTTCGTGTTATCAGAGGCATCGGTTGCCAGAATAACGAGTTTCACATGGCCTTTTCTGAGCGCGAGTACCGTCTTTTCCGTTCCAAGGATGGTCTTCGCTGCGCGGTAGGCGAGTCCGAGTGTCCTATCCATCGATGAGTTTCAACAACTGATCGTAGATCTCGTCGGGAACGGTCGTCTCGAGCTTCCGATCGAGCGCTTTCGTCTTTCTGGCCTGCGAGATGACATCGGCATCGAGTTTGAGATACGCGCCTCGTCCGTGTGCCCTGCCACTCGGGTCGACCGAAACATGGCCGTCCTTGGTCGCGGTTACTCGGATCAGTTCTTTTTTCGGGAGAACTTCCCGCGTTACGACGCAAGTCCGTAACGGTACTTTTTTCGTTTTGGACATATCTGATCGGACACCGCCTTTCAATAAAGAATGCCTTCGCCTTGAGCCATCGTTTCCGACTTGATGTCGATGCTCCAGCCACAGGCCTGAACGGCGAGTTTGACGTTTTGTCCGAGCTTGCCGATCGCGAGCGACAACTGGTCGTCGGGGACGATCGCGAGCGCGTTTTTCTCTTTCGGATTGATCCTTGTCACGGCGACGACGTCGGCCGGCTGCAAGGCATTCGCGATGAGCTCGCGCTCATTGTCGCTCCAACGGAACAGGTCGATCTTTTCATCGCTGAGCGTCCGAACGATCTCACGGATCCGTGATCCGCCCTCACCGACACAAGCTCCGATGGGATCGACTTTCGGATCATTGGATTTGACGCCGATCTTCGAACGATCACCCGGATCACGACTGATCCCCATGACTTCGATGATGCCTTCCTTGATCTCGGGAATGAGATTTTCGAGCAAGCGGATGATCAAAGACGAATGTGTCCGACTCACGAAGACTTTCGGCCACTTCGTTTTCATCTCGACGTCCGTGACATAGACCCGCACGTGATCGCCGACATGGAAGTTGTCTTTCGGCAGCGATTCCTTTTTCGGCAGAAGTGTCGTGAGATCCTTGCCGATTTCCAGGCGATAGTGATCGTCGGCGACATCGATGACGCGCGCGGTTAACATCTCGTTTTCATAGGCCTTGAAATGATTGTAGAGATTCTCTTTCTGCATCGTGACGAGCGTTTCGTTCAACCGACTCTTGAAATCGCGCACGGCGAAGTGCCCGAATTCCTTGGGATCGATTTTCTCTTCGAGCAACTCGCCGACCTTGATCCGCGAGTTGGTTTTCTTGGCGTCCTCAAGCAAGATCTGCGTGTGAGCCTTGTCGACTTCCATACTGTACTCCTCGACAACGAGCTGCTGCTTGTAGACGAGGATCTCATTGCGGTCCTCACGAATGGTGACGCGGCAGGAGCGCACGTCATGCGCTTTCTTGCAGCCGGCGATCATGCCTTGCGTGAAGGCTTCGATGACTTGGTCGCGGGACAGGTCGCGTTCCTCGGCGACGGCGTCGATATTTTTGAAAAATTCTTTGCTAATCATAATATCCTCCTAGAACTTCACGGCAAAGCGAATCTTTCTTGCATCGCGATAGTTGATGTCGATCGTCCTGAAACGTCCTTTGTCATTGATGTGAAGTTTGATTGTCTCTCCATCGAAAGCCTTGAGCGTTCCGTTTCCTCGGTATTTCGGTGATTCCAGATAGATGTATCGCTCGATCGCCATCAGCAGATCTTCTTTGTTCCTGATCGGTCGTTCGAGTCCGACCGTCGACAACTCCAGAAAGTATCTGGGATCAAGGTCGTCATCGGAGAGTTTCTCCACGAGCTCCCGGTGCATTTTCTCGAGCAACGCCGAGTCGATCGGGAAACCTTCGATCAGAATTTCCACGATGTTTTCGCCGAATTCTCTTTTCGTGCGAATGCTGTGAAACGTCAAGCCGTTCGCTTCCAATATGGGATTCAGTTTTTCTTTGATTCGTTCTAAATTCATGGTTACCTCATTAAAATGAGCGGAAGACATCATCCCACTCGTTTAGGTCATTATTATATCACCTTTTTTTCGAAAAAACAATTCATTATCCTCCGTTTTCCCTGTTTTCACGCCAATCTTCGGAATTGCCGCCTTTTTCATCTTGCCTTTGGCTGGTTTCATCTGATCGCCGATTCTCCGATTTTTCGATTCGACCATGATACGTATGCGTTTCATGTGTTATAATGTTTTATGGATGGACGGTGATTCCGATATGCGAATGACTTCACAGCGCAAAGCCATTCTCGCCTACCTCGAAAAGACAAGACAACCCCAAAGTGTGGAAATGATCCATGTGGGATTATCCAACTGCCATGAACTGGCCGACGGTCTACCGGATGCTTGACACCTTTTTGCGCATGGTCTGATCTCAAAGAGCACGCTCGACAACACGACATACTACTATTTGAACCAAAAGGACCATCACCACTACATGATCCCTCGCCTGAAATGCCACCGCATGCTCGAAATCGACTGTCACATCCACTATATCGAAGAACGATCGTAACGCAGCACGACTTTTTCATCACGCACCATGATCCGACGATTTACGGTTATTGCTCGTCATGCCGAAAAGACAGGAGAAACATAGAAAATAACACGGAGGCCAAGACATGAAGTTTTGCACGATTTTGATGCTTGTTTTTCTTTTTTTATCGGGTTGTGAGGATGTCCCGGAGGATGAAAAAATCCCGATTACTCTATGACTACGCCTACGAATTGACATCGACAACTATGAGATGTTTCTCGACCATGCGTATGCGTCGATTACGTCGACGGGTTCGGACCATCAGGTCAAAATCACCTTCACCCTCAAAGAACCGTCCATGGCCGTCAATATCCGCATCGACTATCGTGATCGAGTCGAGAAGCGAGATTCTCGATGAGACGACGACCTTCCATGACCACGTTACGACGAACATGGCGAGACGATCCCCATGTCGTCGAGATCGAATACCCTGTTCTGTCATCCCTTGTCGATGTCATCATCACGGACGTATCGGGGACCGTCAAGACCAATACCACCACGACCTCGGTGACCATTCGTCGAAGAAAATCCGCCGTCAAGGCGGACATGATCGAATGGCTCACCCTCTGGTCAGCGATTCGAAGAGCTTTCTTTGATAACCATGAAGATCGAAGTCGAACAGGATGATTTCATCACCTCGGTCGCATGCCGTCATCGTCGCCCGTGAAACCCCCTTCTATTACGCCGTCGAAGTCGACCGTTCCATCGGCTTCGTCATCGAGAAACAAGGCGATACCCATTACATGACCGAACTCGGAAACCACGACGGTGTTTCTTTCTAGTCGTCTGATCGAGGAAGTCGTTTTGAAGGGACCTCGATATCGACATGGATTTCGGTCCTGGATCGACTGACGACACCTGGACCTATGCCTATGAAGACGGCGCATATGTCATCACGGGACAGCTCAAGGATTCTTTCCGTATTGGCCGATGATGACCCGGTGTTTGCGGGAAATCATGCCGTATGTCTCATACGACACGTTGACCACGATCGAATCCACGAGAATCGCGCTCAGCGCTCGACGACACAAATCGAAACCGATGAGAGAGGACGACTACCGTCGAAACGACATACGACTATGCGCGATTTTGAGGCCATCGACCTTTCCTCGCCGGGTCGAAATGCCCAGGCAAAACCCGCTTCGACATGGATTTCACCGATATGACCGAAAAGACGACGAACCACCTCTACGAACCAAACGGCGAACTACTACGTGACATCCTTCGAAGGGGGGACCTATGCCCTTGAGGTCGATTCTCTGGGCCTCGATGTCAAACTCTGCGACGAAGAGGGCGTCGTCGAATTCCTCCCATCGAGCATTATGCCTTCCGTGAGCATGTAATGAGCATTAACATCTACGAGATCCCGGCGGGTGACTACCCGTCGAGATCTCATCGAGACACGAGTCACCATCCTCTATGACATCGTGTACGTCGACCTGTCAGAAACATACGATACCCTTCCCGACATCGACAATCCAGACAGAGTCGAGGCCGATACCTTTATCTCGACACTCGAAGGTGAATACGACTATGTCTTCCTCGGCTATGACGCCGAAAAGGAGGCATGCTCCAACTCATCTCTTCCGGTCCCTATCCGGGAGAACTCTCTCTATGTCATGGATGACGACGGTGTTTTAACCTGAACCACGCCCAGGAAGAAACATCCTATACATCCCGGTCGCACCCGGTGAAAACCTCTTCTATTTCGCTACACACCGAACTGTTTCGCATGGGCTTGACGTCTTGCAATACGGATCCGCACCCGACAATCCCGTTTTGATCACCAATGAGTATTCAGACGATTTCCTCGTTCCCCATGACGACCACCGATCCGTTACCGATTGGATGTCGAGGTCGAATCGATTTACATGTTCGAGGTTCTCTTTGACGACTTCATGGACTTGCCCGTCAATGGGAAAAACGATCCAGATCAAAACATACGATGAACATGACGATCAAAGACTATTCGACGTTTGCCATCGTCGATCAGCGGGAAATCTATCTTCCCCGGTCGCTACGAGCTCGTTGTGCCGGATCACGCCTGACCGCGATGAAGATGCGTGCGACACAAAGTCCCGTTGAAACCGAAACATACGTCGAGATCGACCTCGAAACCCTTGAAAACTGGAGTGCCTATGATCAAAGCCCGGACGCATACTATGAGACATACCGGACACTCCCGGTTACGAGAAGACGATCGTCTTCACGCTCGAGGAACCGGCATCCGTCCCGGTCGATCGCGCCCACGATATCAGCCCTTACGGCCTCTATGACGAAAAAAACGACCACAATTTCACCTACAAACACCTCTACCTGAGCGGATCTATCACTTGAACGCCGGAACCTATCGCATCCGCCTCGGTTTAAACGACTGCATTCTCCATACGCGAGCAGACATCGTTTTACGTCACGGACGAACGCGTTTTGCAAGACGACGTCACATATCCCTACGCGATTACGCCCGGATCGGGCCTACACGTTCACCAAGGACCATGAACTCGACTTCGAAGTTCTCGAATTGACGATCGACGACACGACGGATCTCGAACTGAACGTAAGCAGCAGTCTCTTTCCTGTCGATCTACGATGATGCCGGCAACCTCGTCGCATACAGTCCTACGACGAGACGACGACGATTACACTCAATGCGGGTACATATCATATCACGATCATGTACATCCATTACGCTCCCATCGGTCGAACCATCGATTTCGAAATCACGGAAACCGTATCCTGATCACGAAAGAAAGCCCTGGATCCCTTTGGGACCTGAGGGGCTTTTCTATCTGATGAAACAAGCTTTTTCAAGCGATGAATCGATCCAACAGGTTCGTGAAATCCCCCGACTTCGAGCAACCGATAGTTCGCGCGCGTATCGCCGTATCCGATCTTGATTCGGTAAGACGAATCCTTTTTAGCACGTTGAATGCATCCTCATCGGTCTGGTCGTCGCCTGCGGCAAGGACGAAGTCATAGTTTCCGCGATCGAAGAGAACCGATTGGGCAATGCCTTTGTTGATCCTCTGGTCCTTGACCTCGAGCACCATATGGCCCTGCTGGACTTCGATCTGCGTCGATTCCTGAAAGGACAGAAGCGCATCCTTGAGTTCACCGAGTTTGACCGCTACCATCTCCGGTTCGCAATTCCGGTAATGCAGGGCGAGTGCATGCGTCTTCTCTTCGATCAGCGCCCCAGGCATACGGTCGACGAATCGCTGCAAAATATGTATGACGGCTTTTTTCCAATCGTTATCGATCGATAGCGTCATGTGCCACGAGCCCCCACGGGGCCGATGCCACAGGCCGTGAGCGGCGAACAACTCGATATCGAAAGAACCGAACCACTTCTCCAGCGTTCTCTGATCCCTTCCCGAAATGATGACGACATGGTTCTTTTCATCATCGATGAGCGCTTTCAGACGTTTCTTGAGTCCGCTCTTCGGATAGGCCTGGCTCGGAATCGGTTTGAAATCGACGAGCGTACCGTCATAGTCCAGCAACAACAGCCGTCGTTCGCTTTCTTTGTAAGCGGAAACGATGGACCTGATCGCCTTTTCTCCGGCCAAGTCGAGCGATACGTGCGGCTCGATCCGTTCGAGCCTGCTCAAAAACTCACTCGCCCAGAAACCGACATCATATCGTTTGAGCCTCTGATGCATGATCTGATTGCGCGTCCGTTGTTGTTCCCTGTTCATGTCGAGCGCCTGTCTGATCCCCTGGGCCACGCCTTCAAGATCATTCGTGTTGACGATGATCGCTTCGCTCAGTTCACTCGCCGCGCCCGCCGTTTCACTGATCACGAGCATACCGAGCTTATCCTTTCTGCTCGCGATATATTCCTTGGCAACGAGATTCATGCCGTCACGAATCGGCGTGACGAGCATGACTTCCGCGTCACGATAATAACGAATCAGATCGGCTTGCGAGAAACGCTGGTATAAAAACCAGATGGGCATCCATTCGAAATCTCCGTATTTCCCATTGACTTCGCTGACGATTTCCTCGATTCGTTTTTTCAGGATCTCATACGACCCGAGCGTATCGCGCGAAGGTGCGACGATCAGATGCAGGCGAACCTTTCGCCGATATCTCGGATACTTTTTCAAGAGATGCTCGAATGCGCGGATCCGCTCGATGATGCCTTTCGTGTAATCGAGACGATCGACGGAAAGAATCGTCTTCATCCTCGTATGGGATGGCCCGTTTGTTTCATGATCGATAAATCGGTTGAAGTGATCGTAGTCGATTCCCATGGGAAACGCATCGACTTCGATGACTCGGTCATTGTAGTTCAGCTTGTAGAGATGGTGCTCGATATTGAGCAACCTTCGGACGCTGCTCAAAAAGTGGCGCACATATCCGTACGTGTGAAAACCGATCAGATCGGCACCGAGCAAGCCTTTGATGATCGCCTCCCGATCGACGAGCAGGCGAAAGATCTCATAGGACGGAAAAGGGATGTGAAGAAAGAACCCGATCTTGACATTCGGATGGTTTTCCTTGATGAGCGCCGGCAACAGCATCAGCTGATAATCGTGGACCCAGATGACCGAGTCGTTTTCAATGAACGGTTCGAGTGCCTCGAAGAAACGTTCGTTGACTTTCCGATACGCCTTGAACGTCTTGGCCTCGTAGTCGGTCTTATTGGGAAAATAATGGAAGAGCGGCCAGATCGTCCGGTTCGAATAACCCTCGTAGTAGCGTTCGATTTCCTTCTCGGACAAATATACGGGATCGCACTGAAAGTCTTTTTCAAGCTTCTCTCGGATCGTTTCCCGTTCGCTCTGAGTCGTGCGATCGGATGAAATCCCCGGCCACCCGATCCAGAGACTGTCGCCTTGTTCGTGAAACTGCTTGAGTCCCGTAGCGAGCCCTCCGACACTCTCCTGATACGTGATTTTATTCCGCTGTTTTTTCACCGTCACGGGCAAACGATTCGATACGAATATGAGTTTGCTCATCCGTTTGTTCCTCCTTCTTTATCCTCCATTATACCATGCGCATCAGACAGATAAAAAAAGCGTGCCGAAGCACGCTTAGCCGAGAATGCGTTTCAGGACGTAGGCTCCGAAACCGGAAATGCCGATCAGCAAAGCCACGATGACGATCACGACAAGGTCGAGAATCCCTTCGTTTTCAACGACGGAGGTCATGATCATCTGCAGGATGTAAAGCCGAAATATCCATATGTGGATACTTCACGAGATCGAGTTCTTTCTTCGTGATGATCGACGTTCGTGAATCCGTACTTCGATAGATCGAATTCCGAAAATGATAAACAAACCGAAGATTCAAGAAGAACATAGCTCAACTTCAAGGCCACTCGTCTCCCCGCGCGTAGTATTAACTCCGATGTTAATCGCCATAATGAAAAACGCTACGAACAGCAACAGTTGAATGACAATACTTTTACGAGTTGCATCTGATTTACTCCTTTTTAAATTATGTTTTGTGTTATACTATTACTTGAAATGAGGTAGAAAACTATGACAAAAGCCGTATATCAGGAACTTTCGATCCCACTTACGATCCGGTCACCTTGATGTCATCAAACGTGCGGCAAGACTCGTCGACGAACTCCACGTCATTGTCGCCGACAACGTCCGCAAGACTCCGACGTTTTCAAGCGAAGAACGAATTGATGATCGAGCGGGTAACCAAGGACGTCAAGAACATCCTTGTCGCATCGACCAAGGACCTCGTCGTTCGCTATGCCCAAAGACATGGCATCAACCTGATGGTTCGCGGACTGAGAAACATCCAGGACTACGAGAACGAATACATGCTCTACCAGTTCAACCGCAACATCAACAGAAATATCGAAACGATGATCCTTTTCCCATCGTCCAGAAATCACTTCGTCTCATCCTCGGCCATCAAGGAACTCGTCACGCATCACGCCGATATCTCACCCTACGTCCCGAAAGAGATCATTCATGACGTCCAGGAACGTCTGCGGATGACTAAATGAGGTTCAACGTTTTGAAAAACGCATAGAGTCGATGCTCAAGCACGTGCGGTGCGATGTGGTCGGCTTTTTCTTTGAGTTCCGGAAAGCGACTGTTTGCCATCGCGATTCCGATATCCGCCATTTCGATCATCCGGACGTCATTCGCCCCATCTCCGACACAGATCAACCGGTAATCCGTTTCACCGTCAAGTACGCGCTTGATCCCGTCGGCCTTGTTGATATGCTTGTAGATGAAGTCGGCTCCGCCCTTGTGCCAGGGATAGAGCGAAAACTTGGTAAGTTTTTCGTGAATGGTCGTCAGATCCGTCGCATGATCCGTGAAGATCCACATCTGGTAGACCTTGTTCTTAAGGTGGAAAGAGGGATCGACGACGGGAACATTCCCCCGGATTTCCTGCATGCCGAGAGCAACCCTTTCATCGAAGACGTTGACGGCCTCGCTTTCGAGACCGACCATTCCGACGCTCGAATCGACACATTTCAACACGTCATCGATATCGGTTGGACAAATCGGTTGATCGTAGATGATCTCATCGTTTCTGTAAACGACCGCGCCATTGATCAGGACCCGATACGTAAAAAAACCGAGAACATCCGCGATGACCGAGAGTTTCGTGTTGCCCCGTCCGGTCGCAAGACCCAAAGTGACATCCTTTCGTTTCGACAACTCGGCAAGCAATCGCTTCGTGTCATCGGGAACAATCCCTTCGGCGTTACTGAAAATCGTATTGTCAACATCGAAAAATATGATTGTCCTGATGGTATTCACCTCAAAATAATTATAACATAATCGAGCATACGACTACCATTTTCACATCTTTTATTATACAATGGTAGTGTATAAACTCGTTACTGGAGGATTATCAAATGAAAAATCCACTGCTTAAGACCGGTGAGATCGGCGTTTTTGCGTTAGGAGGTCTCGGCGAAGTCGGCAAGAACATGTACATCTACGAGATCGAGGACCAGATATTCATCGTCGACTCCGGTATTCTTTTCCCGGATGAGCACTTGCTCGGAATCGACTACGTCATCCCCGACTACCAATACGTCGTTGAAAACCAGGACCGGATCGTCGGTCTCTTTATCACGCACGGACACGAGGATCACATCGGTGGTATCCCGTATCTGCTTCGCAAGATCGAGATACCCAAAATCTATGCATCCGGCATAGCCGTCGACCTGATCGAACACAAATTCGTCGAACACAGCGATGTCAAGTCCCCGCAAATCGAAGAATACAAGAGCTATTACACGTATCAGTTCAAAAACGTCGAAATCTCGTTCATCCGTCTCAACCATTCGATTCCCGACATGTTCGGCATCGTTTTTCGGACGCCGCAAGGCATTCTGTTCCATACCGGCGACTTCAAGATCGACTTCACACCGGTCGGCCCCCCCGCCGAATTCGACAAACTCGCCGAAATCGGCAAGGAAGGCGTACTGTGCCTGCTCTCCGATTCGACCAATGCCGAACAGAACACCTTGACACAATCCGAAAGCAAGATCGGCAAATCGATCACCGAACTGTTTTCGCGGCTTGAAGGGCGTATTCTGATCGCCACGTTCTCTTCGAACCTCTATCGGATCCAACAGATCATCGAAGCGTCCATCCTGAACAAACGCAAAGTCGCCGTATTCGGTCGCAGCATGGAACGCGCCATCGAAGCCGGTCAACAGACCGGATACATCAAGGCTCCCAAGGGAACGATCATCGAAGCCGACCAGGTCAATCGCGTTCCGGCAAACGAACTGACCATTCTCGTAACCGGATCACAAGGCGAACCGTTCGCCGCGCTCAGTCGTATCGCCAACGGATCACACCGTCAGATCAAAGTCATCCCCGGCGACACGGTCATCTTCTCCTCTTCACCGATTCCCGGAAATCAGGAAGGCATCAACCGGACGATCAACCAGCTTTTCCGTCTCGGCGTCGAAGTCATCACGCATGGACCGCTCGCCGACACGCATACGTCCGGACACGGTACGCAAAACGATCTGAAACTGATGCTGAGCCTGACCAAACCGAAACTCTTCATACCCATTCACGGCGAACACCGCATGCTCAAGCACCACCGCGATCTCGCGATCGACTGTGGCGTGAAGCCGGAAAACATTCTCGTCATGGACAACGGTGACGTCGCCGCGATCAACAAAGAGGGTTTGCGTGCGGCCGGAAAAGTCCAGGTCGGCGAAGTCTATATCGACGGTACGGGTATCGGCGATATCGGTTCGATCGTCTTGAAAGAACGTAAACTTTTAAGCGAAGAAGGTCTTTTCACCGTCATTCTCTCGATCGACTCGGAAAAGATGCGCATGGTCAACGGCCCGACCGTCATTTCCCGTGGTTTCATCTACATGAAGGGAAACGAAGCGATTACCGCGAGTCTCGCCAATGAGGCCAAAGAAGTCGTCATGCAGGAACTTAAAAACAAGACCCTGAACGAATTGAACATGAAAAAAGGCGTTACCGAACGCCTCAATCAGAAGATCTATGAGATGACGCTCAGAAGGCCTTTGGTCATTCCGATCGTCGATCTCAAACAACAATAGATTCATCTTCGCTGTGACTGGTCTGATGAACTGCTCGAAGACGCACTCGTAACGAGCGCGTCGTCTTCGGCATCGTGTTTCTCGCAAGTCGTTGTTGTCGTAGTATGTCTTGTACATGCCTTGAAAAAGCCCGAGGTCAGTCTCTTTGAGGTTGTAATAGTCCCTTGCGCAGTTCACCAGATCGACAAAGTCGCTTTCTTTCTCGTAAGCGGCTTTTTTTCATGCAGGCGATAGAGTCTTCGAGTGCCGTAAGGTCGTTTCTCGTGACGACGAGTTTCGGATGATGCGCTTCGATGATCGCCTGAGGCGATCATAGAAAGACACCGTCACCATTGAAAAAGAGCTCGTCGTCGATTTTCGAAATCGTTTCGTCCGTCTGGTCGAAAACGGTCGTTTTGGGCAATACTGCACATCCGTCGGCGAACTCGATGTCCTTTCTCGACTTCATGAGCGCGTATCCGACCTGAATGATCTCGGAGCGGAATTGCTTGGGTCGGTACTCCGGCATCGTCATCTCGAAATCGATGAATGATACGTGCTCATTGCCTGCGAGCACCCCTCCATGTCGTTTCGAGCGCGATCAGGTCATATAGTGCACGAAATAGACGCAAGGAAATGATCTGGATGAAATAGGGCGACTTTGCGTGAACCGTTCCTTGCCGATTTTCTTTTGTGATAGACGGCGAAATCGACGAGTACGCCACGTCTGAGATGATTGAAAAAGAGTTCACAGGCGATTGGTCGTGATAAAACCCTGTTTTTCTTCCGTGAATCACGACATAGAACACTTTCTTTCTGTAATCGACGCTCCAGATGATCCGTCTCATGAAATGACCTCCTTCATGGCTTTGATGACGTTTTCCGGCAATCCGAGACTTTTCAGTTCAGTATCGCTCGCGTTTTTGAGTTTATCCATCGTTTCGAAATGTTCGAGCAGCATGCGCTTGCGTTTGGGTCCGATTCCCGGTATGCGGTCGAGCGGCGAAGCGATCGTCTTCTTCTTGCGGGTCTTCCGGTGGAAATCGATGGCGAAGCGGTGAACCTCTTCACTGAGTTTCCCGAGCAATTTGTAGAGCGGACTGTGTTTCAAGAGCGCATAGCTTCGATCGTTGTAAATAAGCGCTTCGAGTTGATGCCTGCTGTTCTTCTTCAATCCGGCGACCGGTAGGTCGACCATCAGTTCGAAAAGCACGTCTTGGGCGGCCCGGACCTGGCCGAGTCCGCCATCGACCAAAACGAGATCGGGCATGGTCTTCTCTTCGAGCAATAGGCGCTGATAGCGACGATACGTCACTTCACGCATGGCCTGATAGTCGTCGTCGGTCGTGGTCTTGAGGTGGTATTTCCGATAATTGTTCTTGTCGAAGCCGTTTTCATAGAGAATCATCGCGGAAATCGGCGACGTGCCGAAAAGCTGGGCGTTGTCGAACACTTCGATCCGTTCGACCGTGCGTCCGATGATTTCATTCAATTCCCTCATCGCCTCCTGTTTTCTCTCATCCTTGTGGCGATAGATCTCATGGTGGTGCATGAGGTCATACGCGGCGTTCTTGTGAGCGAGATCGGTCACGTGTTTCTTCGGACCCCTCCGGGGGATGAACGCCTTCTTGAACAGGGAAGACAGGTCTTCACCTGCGAACGAATCCTCAAAGAGAATCTCATCGAGGCTGACCGATTCATAGTACTGCTGCAAGTAGCTCAGAGCCGATTCCATCGGATCGCCGACATAGGAAAAGACGATATGGTGATGATCGACGATCTTTCCCTGACGCATCATCAAAATCTGCAAGGCGACATCGTCGACGTCATGCGCGTAACCGACGGCATCCCGGTCCTTGAAATCGCTCAGATTGATAACCTGTTTTCTGGTCGTCTCTTCGATATGCCCGATCATGTCCCGATACTCGGCCGCCTTCTCGAAAGACAGGGACGAACTCGCCTCTTCCATCTCCTTGTGGAGACGGTCGAGCACATCCTTGGTGTCGCCTTTCAGAAAGCGGACGATCTCTTTGATATGGGATCCGAAATCGACATCCGGAAAAATGCAAGGCGCGAGACACTGACCGATATGATAGTAGAGACACTCTTTTTTCGGAAGCGTATCGCATTTCCGCAAAGGATAGAGACGATTGAGCAACCGCACCGTCTCACGCGCTCCGTACACATTCGGATAGGGTCCGAAAAGACGTCCACTGGGCTTTTTCTTACGAACCACCTTAAGCTTCGGATAACGCTCTTCCGTAAGCTCGATATAGGGATATGTCTTGTCATCCGCGAGCCTTATGTTGTATTTCGGCATGTGTTCCTTGATCAGATTGAGCTCGAGAATCAAGGATTCGTGTTCGCTGTTCGTCATGACAAAAGAAAAATCGCGAATCTCGGAAACGAGAAGCGTCGTCTTTTCATTGTGTGCGCCGATAAAATACGATTTGACGCGTTTCTTAAGGTTTTTGGCCTTGCCGACATAGATGACCTGGTCCTTGTCATCTTTCATCAGATAACAACCGGGCGCATCCGGCAAGAGATTGAGTTTGGTACGGAAATCCATGGAGTCATCCCTTGGTTTTCCCGGTCAGGTCGACCGGGAACTGTTTAAAAAGAGCCCATCGATGTGATGAGCGCTTCCTTTTTACGTCTCGAATTCAATCGTAACCCGGTCATCGAGGATTTCCTCGAGTGCGATGCCGACGCTCTGCACGCATTTGGCGCCCTCGACTCGCAAGTTGTCGTGTTCGAGGATGCCGGCGACTTTGCTGGCGGCATAGACGAGCTTGTATTTCGAATCGATTTTCTTGAGAAGATCATCGATCGACGGGTAACGCAAACCATCCTGGTTCTTGATCATGTGTTCACTCTCCTATCATCTTCATGTAGTTGTGTATCGTTCGCTCCGTTCGAGCGTGCTCGGCTCTGACGATCGCCATAATACGATCCGCGGCATTGTGTACTTCGTCGTTGACGACGATATAGTCGTACTTGTGCGCGAGCAAAAATTCCCTCTCCGCTTTTTTCATCCGTTTCTCGATCATCCGGAGAGGTTCCGTGCCTCGTTTTTTAAGTCGTTCGTAGAGCGCTTTCTTACCGGGCGGCACGAGGAAGATGAAAACCGCATCCTTCATCTGTTTGCGTACCTGAAGGGCTCCTTCGACTTCGATCTCGAGGACGACTTCCTTCCCCTGATCGAGTTGTTCTTCAACCTTGTCGAGCGGCGTTCCGTAGTAATGACCGACGAATTCGGCCCATTCGAGAAACTTGTTCTCGCGAATACGGGTCAAAAACGTTTTCTTATCGACGAAGTAGTAGTCCACACCATCAACTTCATTTTCCC
>JAGYNT010000029.1 GCA_018399615.1 Acholeplasmataceae bacterium | reverse complement strand
CAATTCTGTGATTCCCGTCTTCATCCTGTTTCAATTCGGCGGTATTGCACAAGAGGCCGACTTCAAGCATGGCCGAGATCAACGGTTCATCACGCGGCTCGATCGTCTTTTGGCCCTCCTTGAATGCCCCGCTCGGCTCATATCCCGTTCCTTCGATATCGATCCTCCGTTTCAACGTCACGAGCTTTTTCAAAGTCATTTCGTTTTCCGTGAGCGTTCCGGTCTTGTCGGTACAAAGAACCGTCGTCGAGCCCAACGTCTCGACGGCCGGAAGACTTCTGAGAAGCGCGTCTTTCTTCGCCATACGTTTCATACCGATCGCCAATGTGATGGTTGCCGCGACGGGAAGACCTTCGGGCACTGCGGCAATCGCCAGAGCGATCGACGTCTTGACCATGGATTCGAGACTGTTCCCCATGAAGTATCCGACCACCGCCATGATGCCTGTGATGATCAGAGTCAATGCGATGAGTTGTCTTCCGGTCTGTTCGAGCCGCTTTTCCAAAGGCGTATCGGCATCCCCCGATTCTTTCAAGAGTGTTGAAATGCGACCGACTTCCGTCTCGAGTCCGGTTGCCGTCACGATGAATTTCGCTTGTCCTTTGACGACGTGTGTTCCCATGTATGCCATGTTCTTCCGTTTCGCCAAAGGCGTGTCTTTCTCCATGACCTGATCCGTCTTCAAAACGACGTCGGACTCGCCCGTCAACATGGACTCGTCGATCGTCAATCCCTGAACATCGAAGATTCTTCCGTCGGCCGGAACGCGATCCCCTTCATCGAGATAGACGATGTCACCCGGAACAACCTGTTCCGTCAGAATCATGACGACTTCGCCATCTCTCAAGACGTTCGACTCGTCCTTGATCGTCTTTTGCAATGCTTCGATCGACTTGCCCGCCCGGTATTCCATGATCAGACCGATGATTGCGGTCATCACGATGACGACGAGAATCGCGAAACCCTCAACCGGCTCACCGATGGCAAACGATGCGATCGCCGCGAGCGTCAACAAGACCATGACAAGACTTTTGAACTGATAGAAAAAGATCCGCAGCAACGACACCTTCTGTTTGCTTTCCAGACGGTTTTTCCCATGGCGTTCGAGTCGTTTACGTGCTTCCTTTTCCGCCAGACCCCGATCCGTTTCAACGGATAACGCTTCCGCTATCATTTTCGAAGGTTCCTGATATGCGCGTTTCAGTGGTTCCACGTGATGATCAACTCCTTCTTTGGACCATTATAAAGCCTTTTGGCTCCATATGTCAAAAGTTCGACCAGGTTGTTTCGCCCTTCCGATGACGCAGGATATGAAAATACGTGTATAATGGAGGTAGCAACCGACAACAAGGAGGCATGTCGCATGAGAAGGCACAAGTACTGGTATCGCATCGACAATGCCGGAAAAATTTTTCCGGCAATCTCGAAAAAAGAGCGTAGCAACGTCTTTCGCATTTCGTTCTATCTCGATCAGACCATCGATGTCGATCTCTTGAATACGGCGATCAATGAACTTCTGCCCCGTTTCGAAGCGCTCGCGGTTCAAATGAAAAACGGGCTTTTCTGGAGCTATTTTGCCGCAACCGACAAACCGTTTCAAGTGGAACGGGAACCCTCCGTTTTCTGCAAGTTCTTCAAAAGCGACTATCTCTTCAAAGTCTATTATCTGAACAACAAAATCACTCTGGAAACATTCCATGCGCTCACGGACGGAACCGGGGCACTCGCTTTCATCAAGTCGATCGTCTACCACTACTACCGTCTTCAAGGCCTTGAGATCGACCATGAATACCGCGTTTTGAGCGAACTCCCCTATTCGAAACGGGAAAACGAAGACGTGTTCGTGACGAACTATGACAAAGCGAGACGGAAAAACCTTCGGGAAGTGAATGCCTATCGTTTCGAAGGCGAACGCTTCGCCGATCACTGGGTTCTGTTCATCAAAGTCAGACTCGATACGAAATCACTGGTCCGTCACGTGAAGAATACCCATCACGTGACGCTCACACAGTATTTTACGGCGGTTATCGCCTATAGTATCATCAAGGAAACCATCGATTTTCGCGGCAAAGGAAAACCACTCAAGATGTTCATTCCCGTCAATCTGAGACCCTATTTCAACAGCATCACGTTGAGAAACTTTTCACTCTTCATAAAAACCGTCTATGACAGCGAAAAAAAGGACTGGACCTTCGAAGAGGTGCTCGAACAGACGAAAACGGATTTTGCCCAGGAACTCGATAAGGATCGACTGATCGAACGCATGAGTTCGAATGTCGATTTCGAGAAAAAGATGGTCATCCGGATTCTCCCTCTCTTTCTCAAGACGATCGCCTTTCGTATCGGCTACACCATTCTCGGTGAACGGATCAGCTCGACGTCGTTTTCCAATCTCGGAATCATCGAGTTGCCGAGCGGTCTGCAGGACCACGTCCTGGACGTGGATTTCGCGAACGCCGGATACGGATTCGCAACGACCATGCTCAGTGTCGGCGATCACACCAACATCATGTTCACATCGAGTCTGAAGGATACGAGCATCTTCAGTCACTTCGTCTCTTTTCTCGTAGATGAAGGGCTCGAACCGATCATCGACACCAACTACGAGGAGGGCTACGATGAAATATTGTAAGACATGCAGGATTTCCTATGATGCGCCCCTTGAGCGCTGCCTTTTCTGCAATCAGAAGCTCGATGATGATGGCACCGAGACGACCTATTCGTTCACACCCCACGTGAAAAGTCGTGGTCTCAGACATTTCAATCGGATCTTCATCTTCATCAACGCCATCAGTGCGATGATCGCGCTTTACCTCGACTACCGAAACGGTCTTCCCTTGACCTGGTCGTTGATCGTCGCCATATCGAACCTCTACGCCATCATGCTCTTTCTGATTCTATACGTCAAAAGCGTCTGGACCACCAAACTGACCAAGGCCGTCATTCTGACAGTCATGCTCATCGGTTTCATCGGTCTCTCCATACGCGACTACGGGTGGGCTCTCGATTACGTCTTCCCCCTCGGCATCACCTCGAACATCATGCTTCTGATCGTATTGTTGCTTCTCAACCGCAAGCGCTGGTATGATTATTCCCTCCACCTTTTGAGCGTATCGGTTCTCGGACTTATTCCGGCTCTCTTCGATCTTTTCAACATTCTTGACACGCGTTGGCCGAGTGTCGTATGCTATCTGACGGGCATCACGACACTGCTCGGCATGTTTTTGCTTTCGTCGAAAGAAAGCAAAGACGAATTCAAACGACGCTTTCACATATGAACATGGAGGAAAACGAATGATACGCATTGCCTTGCTCGGTCCTGAAAAAACATTCAGCGATCTCGCCTACCACGCATATAGGGATCAGACCATGGTCGCCATATACCAGAAAACGATACGTGATTGCGTGCTCGCACTCACGAAAGACGATGCCGATCTCGCCATTGTTCCGATTGAAAACACGCTCGACGGATATGTCCAGCAGACGCTGGACCTTCTCATCGGCTCGGACTTTTTCATCGTGAAGGAAATCCACGTCCCCATCGCCTTTTCGCTCATTGCCCATGTTGAGGATATCTCAGAAATCACGAGACTCTACGTCCAGTTCGTGGCTCACGGTCAGTGTCAGAAAGCGATCGACGACTTACCGACCAAGGAAATCGTTTTGACCGCGAACAACCAGGATTCACTTCGTCTCGTCAAGAAACATGGTGACGCGGGAATCGTTCCTTCCCATCTCGCCGATGACTTCAACGGTCTTGTCAGGCATGAGATCGCCGATACCACGGACAATCATACGCGTTTCGTCGTGCTCTCCAAAAGCCCGGACAAGACGATTATAGAAAACGTGAAAATATCCGTGGTCGTATTTCCGGAAATCGATCGGCCGGGACTTCTCTTCGACATGCTCGCCATTTTCAAGCGGCACCGAATCAATTTGATTTCCATCATGTCGAGACCGACGAAAACGGGCATGGGAAACTACCACTTCTTTATCGAAATGCAAGGCCGGAACAACGTTGATGCGGCCCTCGAAGAAATCGGAAAATCATTTCATCTCAAAGTGCTCGGCGCATACGGAACACACGAATAAAAACGGAAATCGATTCGATTTCCGTTTGTTTTTTCATACGTTGACGCCGCGTTTTCCGCGGATCAGAAGAATGGTCATAAAGACGGCGACATAGAGCGCACATCCCACCAGACTCAGGATGTTCCAAAGCATTTCATTGGGACCTCCATACGTCAGTGACGGGATGAAGAGAATACCGAAGAGCGGCAAAGCCATGGAAATGGCTGTCCCCGATCCGAGTACCATCTCTTCGGCAACCGGCGTTTCAAGGTTCGGGTCAACCCCCTTCAAGAGAGCCAATCCCGTGGAAGCGACACCGGTAAGCATGCCGAAGAATCCGATGAAATATTCTTCGATGTAGTCATTGTAGACCCGTTTGGTCATGAACTTCAGATAGAAGAGCGTTACGACTCCGACGATGATCGACGTGACGAAGAGCTGGATGCCGTACTCGCCGAGGAAGGTCAGCGTAATCGAGAGCGCCGCACCGGCGATCATGACGTTGAAGGACGCCGAAGCGATGTTCGACAACATGTAGTTGTTGGTCATGAAACGGACGTTTTTGCCCTTTTTTTCCATCCAGAGAAGTCCTCTCTTGTAAACAAGAGCAATCAAAATACCGATAATGAAATTGAAGCCCTTCATCAATCCGTAGACGGTTTCACCGATTCCGGACTGACCGAAGGTGATATAGGAGACATAGAGAATCAGATAGACGATGGAATAGATGATCGAGATGATGATGCCTTGCGTCGTCAATCCATCGAGCAGACTGATTTCCTTGATCGTATCGATCTCAAGCGTGACTTTCCCCGAGGAATCTTCACCGTAATCCTTCGGTCTCAGGCGACCCGTGCGGCGGCTCATGATGTTGATCAGAATAACCCCGACGGTCCCACCGAAGAAAAACCCGATCAAGGCATAGGAAGCCCCGAGCACAGCCCCGTTTCCACCGAGCATATCGTTCCACATGCGGCCGATCGACATGGCGAGTCCCGGACCCTGTCCGAACCCGAGAGCGACGAGCATGCCCGATCCGATGAAATTGTCCGCGGCAAACAGAAGCAGGAAGACGAGAATGCCGACGACCGCCTGCAGGGCATACGTACTCGTGATCAGCATACCGGTCGACCAGATCTTTTTCTTGATCTTGCTCGGTTCGCGCTTGAGTGCCAGTGCGATAAATCCGATAGCGAGCGCATGATAAACGATGTAGCCCATTTGGTCAACGTCGATGAACGTCTCTTCACCGATGACGATCGGTGCGAAAACGAGGGAAAGCGTGAGTCCGATCATACCACCGAGAAGGGCGGTCGGTATGACGATCTTGTTGAAAAACGGAACTTTGGTCTTGATGATTTTGGCGACGAACATCAGAACGCCGATGAGCATGAAATATAAAATGATTCCCCATTCTTCCATGTTTACTGTTCTCCTTTGTGGTAGTCTATGACATCAAGTATCAGTTTCGGATCCTTGATCTCGATATAATACGTATTGTCCTCATAATCGAAGGACAGGAAGTTTTTTCTGGTAATGACCGTGCCTTCCAGGCGCGAAAGCGCCAGGGAATACGTCTTTTCACCGGACATGACCAGGTTCCTGCTGTCGAGGGTGACATCGACATGTCCGAGGTTGATGCGTCGCATGCGATCGAAATCGATTTTGTAGAGCACGCCTTCCGAGTGACAGGGACGTTTCGCGATAACCGGGATTTTTTTTGATTGCAACCGACCCCACGATACGAAATCGTCAAATGGAAGATTTTCCAGAAATCCATGATCGTCGACCCGTGTGACCGAGCCGCACGTACGACAGGATATCTCGTTTCCTTTGGTCGTGATCGACTGGATCGCCTCACATTTCGGACACCAGTAAAGGTAGTGTTCAACGCCTTCGGCCCGTTTCTTTCCAACGTAGGGATAACGCATCCTGCGATTCCAGTCATAGTCATTGAACGCCAAATTCTTTGCGAGAAGGTCCTCGATCTCCGGCACGGAACACGATTCGATCTCACTTGATTTCAACAACCGGTAATAATGAATGTGGTAGTGACCGCGCTTGGCGCGGTGCCCCCACCGGGGTTTCGCAAGAAACCCACCGTCGATCTTGGCGACCACGACGTCCTGTTTGAGCTTTTTGACGAGTTTCGCCGTGCTCAGATAGGATACGTCCGTCTGTTCTCCAAAAAAGGATGCATTGCCTTCCGGAAAGAGCATGACGCTCCGTTTGTCTTTTTTGAGTGCGTTGACAATTCCCCGAATCGTTCTCATGTCGCTTTGACCTTTGCGTTTGGGTATCGAACGGATCAGTCTGGTCAGCGCGAACTTGAGCATGGGTTTCGTATAGAGCATGATATTGGCAACCGGATAGGGATAGGGTTTGAGGTAATAGGCGACATAGACCGGATCGAGTTCGGACGGGTGATTGGCAATGAGAAAATAGGGTTCTTTCTCTCTGAGGTCGAAATGATCGGTCGTAATGACGAAACGATACTTCGACATGACGAACCACTTGACAAACGTGCGTGCAACTGCTGTTACCATGGGCATAGGACGTTCTCCCTTTACGAGTCATTATACACGAAGTTCGTTCGATCGGAAAAAAGTTAAGGTTTTCTTTACATAAAAAAGGGGTATGTCGATACCCCTCATGAAGTTGATTACAGCGTGACGCATTCCAATCCGAATGCATCGGACACACCTGAACAGGTGATTTTTCCGTGATACGTGTTGACGCCCTTTTTGAGTGCTTCGGAGCGCTTGATCGCTTCGTCCAATCCGAGATCGGCGAGCATCAGTCCGTACTTGAGCGTCGCGTTGTTCAAAGCGACCGTCGAAGTCATCGGAACCGCACCGGGAATATTGGCAACCGAGTAGTGAAGGATGCCGTCAACCACGTAAGTCGGATCGTCGTGATAGGTCATCTTCGAAACTTCGGTCGAACCGCCCTGGTCGATCGCCACATCGACGATGACACTCCCCGGGCGCATGTCCTTGTAATAGGCGCGTTTGATCAATTTCGGCGCTTTCGCCCCGGGAAGGAGCACCGCACTGACGACGAGATCGGAATTCTTGATGGTTTTGGCAAGATTGTCACTGCTGCTGTAGAGCGTCTGGATGCGGTTGCCGTAAAGATCGTCGAGATACGTCAGTTTGTCGAGATTGACGTCGAGAACGGTGACATTCGCGCCCAAACCGACAAGCATCTTCAAAGCGTTTTCTCCGACGACTCCGGCACCGATGATGCATGCGTTCGCGCGTCTTGTTCCCGGAACCCCGGAGATGAGGATACCGCTACCCCCAAAGGGCTTTTCCAAGAATTTCGCACCTTCGATCGCGCCGATCCGTCCGGCAACTTCGCTCATCGGTTTCAGACAGGGCAGTGACCCATCGGGCAATTCAATCGTTTCATAGGCAACCGCCTGTGTCTTGCTCTCGATCAAGGCGTGAGTCAGATCTTCACAGGCAGCCAGGTGAAGATACGTGTAAAGCAACAGATCTTCACGCAGATAGCGAAACTCCTGTTCGAGTGGTTCTTTCACTTTTACGAGCATATTCGCCTGTTCCCAGACTTCTTTGGCCGTAGAGAGAATCTTCGCTCCGGCATCGACGTAATCCTGATCGGTGAATCCGGAGTTGATCCCGGCCCCGGATTCGACGAATACCTGATGTCCGTGATGGACATATTCTCGAGCGCTGCTGGGTGTGAGACCAACCCGGAACTCCTTGTGTTTTATTTCTTTTACCGTACCTACATTCATATGCTTCTCCTTTGTATCGTTTATTGTTCTCGATCACGGATCGAGTCGTTTATTCGGTCTTGTTCCTGAGTTGCTCGTCGTAAATGCTTTTTACGAGCGTTTTCAGATTCGTCCGGTCCTTGATCAGTTCCCGAAGTTTTTTCTGCTGATCGATGTTTTCCTGAACATTGAGCCAGAGTTTGAGATAACCCCGTTCACCATATTTGCGCTCCATATGCTCGATCAGTCGATCCGTGTGTTCGTCGAAGGTCAGATCCGGGAAATGCGACAATCCGTACTGAATGGTTCGTCGCAACACGTGTTCGGGTTCAAGGTCACGATCGGCTTCGGCGATGATCTTGCCATAGATCGATCGAGGTTCTTCATCCTTCGAAGCACGATGATCTTCGATCGCCTGACTCATGAGGATCAAGTCATCGTTGGAAAAATAGGATCGTAGCGTCTCATCATTGAAAAGGTAGCGCGCTCCGGTCAGATGATGATCGCTGCGACCATACATCATGCCGATGTCATGATAGACGGCGATGACATGGACCATGTCTGAGTCGACATCATAGTCTTTGGCAATCGATAGCGATCGATTCAAGACACTGTGTATATGGTCGGGTTGATGCGCCTTATCGAACGTCTCATAAATCGGAATGATCGTCTCATCCAGATACTGTTTCAAGTTTTTGTTCATAGGTCATCCTGGCGTTCCAAGTATTTGACCATCATCTTGAAAATATCACGATCGATGGCGTATGTCAGCTTTTTGAACGTTTCCTCTTCGCTCAACCAAAGGATTTCCGAGACTTCTTCCAGTTGCGGTTTGAACTTTGTGGTCTTCGCTTCCGCCAGAAAATACGTGACTTTCTTCTTGACCCGAAAACGAGGTGAATACGTTGATTCGGCTCGAACATTCGGAATGATGAATACGTCGAGTCCGGTTTCTTCCGATACTTCGCGATAAGCCGTCATCACTTCATCTTCATCTTTTTCCATATGACCTTTGGGAAAACCGTAGTGATTTCCGTGTTTCTGCTTAATCACGACGTATCGCTTCTGCTCGTCTTGTTTTCGATAGATTACCGCACCGCACGAACGCTCCTTGATCATGGCATCGAACCTCACTTCTTTTGGTTTAATTATAGCACATCCGAAAACGAAAAGACAATGTTTTTCGTTTGACATTAAGGCAACTGTTTTATTGCCATAAGCGCTTACATCGTGTATAATGAAATTAATCACATGATCCCCTGACGACCAGCCAAGACAGACGAGGTGAGTACGACGTGAAGATATTGTTCGCAAGTTCAGAAGTCTTTCCCTTCAGCAAAACCGGTGGTCTCGCCGACATGGCATCTTTTTTGCCAAAATCATTGTCCTCACTCGGTCACGAGGTCCGTGTCATCACGCCTTACTACCAGTCGATCAAAGAAAATCTCGAACGCATCGGAACAAGTCGGATTCGTTTCGGGGGCATCGAAACGATCGTTCACTTCCATCGTCTCGTCAAAAACGGGATAACCTATGTCTTTGTCCAGAACATGCACTACTTCGAACGCGACATGCTCTACGGATACAACGATGACGCCGAGCGTTTTTCCTGTTTCGCCTATGCGATCCTGGAATACCTCGATGTCGCATCCTTCCCTGCCGACATCCTTCATCTGAACGACTGGCAGACGGGGATGGTTCCCTTTCTTCTCGATGCCCACTATCGACACAAGGGCGATCCCTATCGTTTTCTGCCGACGGTATTGACGATTCACAACCTGGAATATCAAGGTTCATTCGAAACCTACGTGAGTCGTTTTTTCAATACGGACTTCGATCATACCTACGTGCACTTCGGTCGCGTCAATTTTTTGAAAGCAGGCATCGAACGCGCGACACGAATCAATACGGTCAGTCCTTCCTATCGAAGCGAAGTGCTCGGGCATGAGTATGGTTTTTCGCTTGATGGTGCGCTGAAAAAACGTGAAACCGATTTTTACGGCATACTGAACGGCATCGACCATGCCGTATTCGACCCCAAAACCGATTCCCTGATCGAGCGGAACTACGGCATCAAAGACGTGCATTCGGGCAAGCGGATCAATAAGACCAAACTGCTTCAGGACATCCGCTTGGACGTCGATCCCGACGTTCCTCTGATTGCCTATATCGGACGCCTTGCCGCTCAGAAGGGCGTTAATCTGATGACCCGGACACTCGAAGATGTCATCGTTCACAGCAAGGCCCGCTTCATGCTCATGGGTTCGGGGAACGACTCCTATCAGAAGATTTTCCGGTATCTTACCAACACATATCCGAACAAAGTCGCCAATTACATCCGGATTCAATGAACGCATGGCGCATCAGGATCTACGCGGCTGCGGATCTCTTTCTGATGCCGAGCAGATTCGAACCTTGCGGTCTCGGTCAGATGATCGCGATGCGTTACGGCACCTCCCCGATCGTCCGGGAGACCGATTATGGAACTGATCATCCTATAACGCCTTTGCCGGAGAACTGGGATTCCGGGTTCTTTTGATACGACCCTATGGCTTCGAGAAGGGTTTATAATTACACCCATTCAGGCGTACAGGAACACTTTGCAGCTTTAAAGACCTTGGTTAATGTTTGCGATGTGAAACCAAGGACTTCAGTCTCCAGATGCTGTGGCTTTGGGAATACAGGAGCAGGCTATATCACAAGCTTAGAGTAAATTCATAGGCCACATGGAGAACCTAACACTGGATTGCTGCCCGGAAGCAAAGGGGCAGAACTCAAACATCTTTCCAGGGCCGCGACGAAGCCGGCGATGCTTGCTCGCGGAAGAGTTGAAAAATCGATCCCAGGCTTGCACCAGAACCAACTTTGTCAGATCTCTCTGACCATCGGCACGTTCTGTGACGCGGCTATCTTCTTTTCTTGATTCACGACACATCAGGAAGCGGAAATTTCGGGATCTCGACAGACAGGATTCCAGTGTCACGCGCTATTAACCATACAACCTACTGGTATCTGGAACAGCGGACCTTTGATGTTGAAAAATCTCGGTTCATCAGCCGCCCGATGCAAAAATAGTTTGGTTGCTGGAAGTCCGCATTTCCAGATGGATTGCAATAGATGATCAAAAACTCGCAAGGAAGAAAACAATGCGCGTCTGACGATCGCCCACCCAACCGGTTCCGCCGGAAGAGTCAGTCGTTTCTGGCGTCATGTCGGTATCAACGATGAGGGTGAGATATCGAATTCGCCGAAAGACCAAAAGGCATCGAGATGAATCTAGCTGATGGGATCTCATCTCATTCAACCGGACGCATATTCAGAGGTCTGCTCCAATATCAAACAGGACGATCTCGATTTCAGGTCAACCATGCTCGAAATCGCCCGTGCGCATCTACGAAACACAACGTTTACGCCTATGAGTTCAAGGATTACTGGCAGGATGTCGGAACGTATGATTCCTATCTCGAAACGAACCTGTCTCTCGCCAAAAACTTCGTCGATCTCGACCTATACGATCCGACTTGGAAAGTGTTCACGAAAAGTGAAGATCTTCCTCCTGTCAAAGTCGGCAGCAACGCACGGATCAAGGACAGTCTCGTCTCGAACGGCTGTATCATCGAAGGGTCGGTCATCAACTCGGTACTCAGCCCGGGTGTTCACGTCGGCAAGGGTTCCGTCATCAAGGACAGTGTGGTCTTGAACAACGTTTTGATCGGAAAGGACGTCGTGATCGACCGTTCGATCATCGACAAGCGTTGCGTCATCGGACACAACGCGAAGATCGGTCATGGCGAGGACATGACACCGAACCGGGAAAAACCGGATCTGCTCAGATCCGGTATCACAGTCGTTGAAAAGGGCACGGAAATCCCCAGTGATACGACGATCGGCAGAAACTGCCGAATCTTCCGGGAAGGCATGTTCACGACGAGTGACATACCGAGTGGAACGACACTCGAATAAAGTGAAAGGACGCGGGATGCGTCCTTTTCTTTACATGAAATCATAGGGTGAAAGGTCGTCGTCATTGTCAGGATCGCGATCTTCCGTCTGTCCGCCCAACCTCATGGCAAGCGTCGTCTTTCGCTTTTCCGAACGACTGTTCGCCGCATAGGTCAAGAGTTGCATGTCGCCGAAGATGATCAAGTACGCTTTCGCTCGCGTAATCGCGGTATAGATCAACTCCTTTTTCAACATGTGCATATACGCCCGTACCATCGGCATCATCACGATCTTGTACTCGCTCCCTTGAGCCTTGTGGATACTCACGGCATAGGCAAGATTGAGTTCGTCGAGATCTTCCCGTTTATAGAGCACGTCGTTTTCTTCAAAGGATACGATCATGAACACATCCTGATCCTGGTTGATCTCGATCGACTTGATCAAGCCGATGTCACCGTTCATCACCATGCGCTTGGGATCGTTGACGAGTTGAATGACTTTGTCCTCTACACGGAACTCCCGATCACGATGCGTGATGCTTCTGGTCCGGTTGGGATTGAACGTCTCCTGCAAGAGACTGTTGAAAGCGTCGATCCCGAGATCCCCCTTGTACATCGGAGCGAGAACCTGGATGTCTTCCACCATCGAATAACCCTTGTTCAACGCGCCTTGGAGCTGTTTGAGCATGACGTCCTTGATGCGGTTCGGGTGACAGTGGTAGAGAAAGACATCGTTTTCACTCGAGAGATCACCCGGTTCGACGTGTTGTTCGTTGACCGCCCGAGCGAGATGAACGATCCGGGAATCCCTGGCCTGTCTGTGAATCTCGTCGAGTCTGACGACGGCGATCGTCTTCGATTCGATCAGATCCAGAAGCACCTGTCCCGGGCCTACGCTCGGCAGTTGGTCGACATCGCCGACAATGACGACCTGAGCAGAACGATCGATCGCCTGAAACAGTCGATGTGCGAGGAAGATGTCGACCATCGAGGATTCATCGATGATGATGAGTTCCTGTGACAACGGATTGAACGCATCATGGGCGAACATGCCGTCGTAATTGAATCCCAGATGCCTGTGAATCGTTTTCGCTTCGATGTCAAGCAATTCCGACATGCGCTTGGCGGCCCGTCCGGTCGGAGCCATCAACGCGACTTTTTCCTTGAGTCTTGCCGCGGACAGATTGTTGTATCGTCGATAGACTTCGAGCAACCCTTTGATTATCGTCGTCTTCCCCGTTCCCGGACCACCCGTGATAATCGAGATCGGTGAGGCGAGCGACGTCAGAATCGCGTCTTTCTGAACGTTCGTGTACGAAACATCACTTTGCAGTTCGACTTGATCGAGAAGGGCATTCAAGTCATCACGATTCCCGTAGGTTTCTTCCCGTTCGACAAGACTTTTCAGTTTTTT
>JAGYNT010000028.1 GCA_018399615.1 Acholeplasmataceae bacterium | reverse complement strand
AACGGCATGAAGGAAATCGAAGTCGAATTCCCGTTGATCGAAGACATCAGGATGGATGTTGCCCGAAAGTACGGCATGATCCAACCGAACCAGAGTTCGACGCAGGCGGTTCGTGCCGTTTTCATCATCGATCCGATGGGGATCATCCGAACCATTCTTTACTATCCGCTTTCGACCGGACGAAACATGGATGAGATCAAGCGCATCATCGAAGCCTTGCAGAAAGCCGATTCGGAAACTGTCGCGACTCCGGCCGACTGGCGACCGAAAGATGACGTGATCATTCCTCCTGCCGGTTCCTGCGGCACCGCGAAGACGCGCATGGAATCGAAGGAAGAAGACACGTATTGCCTGGACTGGTTCATGTGCTTCAAAAAGGAAAAAAAGTAAGTCAAAACGCGTCTTTGAAGATAACCGATCGAACCGTTTTGGCCGATCGGTTATTTTCGTTCTCGACCTCAATCGAATCGGGATACCGGATATCGGACGATCGGGATCATCCGACCTGAAGTTCAAAATGTGAAGAAAGTTTCATAGTAAGCGTTTACTTCGCTTTTTGTTGACATATTCAATGCGTTTTGTGTTAAAATGATAGAGGTGTTTACAGGAGTTCCTAACGTTTCTCTCCTAAAAACCTTTTTTGAAAATGTCAGACTACCGTCTGGATTCATGAGTGAACGGTCTGTCAACATAGACTTGAAAAAGAATGTTTTACTTAGATTTTCATTTCATCATATAACGTATGGACGGTACCCGCAAGGCCATCGGAAAGAGGGCATTATATTCTTTCTGGTGTTTTTTCGTTGCTTGGCCGGGCATGTGGTCTCTGTCGTCAAAAAACAGCGGATCAGAGACGGACAGGCGAAAAGACAGAGAAATACGTGATACGATCGTCATCGAATCAATGAGGAGGCACTTCATGTACCACAATATCATCAAGGACGCAGTCGCTCTCGACAAAGAAGCTCGCGACAAACTCAAAGAACTCCAAAAGAAAAAGGAAGGTCTCGAAGACGTCATCAAAGCGAAACAGGAAGAACTCGAGACAGCGATGAAAGCCGAAGTCAAACGTGCATACGACGCGCAGAAAAAACAATATGAGGATGAAATCAACCAGCGTAAAGAAACGGCTCTGAGACAGTATGAAGAGACGCTCAAGGCACTCGCCGAACAGTATTACGAACACAAATTCGAATGGATCGATCACGTCTTCAAAGCGATCATCGAATGATGGAGATGATGAGGATACTATGAGTTCTTTTTCCGCGAATGCGATCAGTGCCAAAGCCAAAGCCATGTATGGGAAGTTTCTCAAGGCGGAGAATTACGAACGAATGATCAAGTTCCGCACGCTCCCCGATCTCGTTTCCTATTTGAAAAAACATCCGAATTACGCGAGCGTTCTGAGGGATGTCAATGAGATGTCCGTTCATCGCGGACAACTCGAAGCGTTGATCAAGAAAAACGCTTTCGATCATATCCTCAGGCTGATCAAACTCGCCCCATCGGATGAAGCCGAATTCTATCGGTTGAACATCGTCGTTCAGGAGAATGAAGTCATCCTTTCGGTCATTCGGACGATGATTTCCAAGGACACGGATGAGATCAAGGGAAAGGTTCCGTACTTTTTCGATGTCCATACCCCGGTTGACATGAAAGAGTTGTTGAAATCGGAGACATTCGATGATCTTCTCGAAGCCGTCCGACGGACGCCGTATTACGAGATTTTGAAACCTTACGCGACGAGAGATCCGCAGAACATTCGCTATCTCGACATCGAACATGCGCTTGAAGCCTATTATTTCGATGAGGCGTTCAAGCGGATCGATCAGTTTTATTCGGGTTCGCTCAACAAGGATTTGAAAAGCATATTCCAGACAAGAATCGAACTCGGAAACATTACCAAGATCTATCGGTTGAAGAAGTTCTATCGGGCCGATCCGGCGACGATCAAGAGCGTTTTGATTACGAGACATTCGCGCTTCTCGGAGAAGGAGCTCGATCGGCTCATCCAGATCAAGGATCCCGATGATATTCTGAAATACCTGTCGACATCCGACCGATCGATGTATACGAACGACAAGGATTACGTGTTCGTCGAGTATTACGCCGGCAAGATTCGTTATGACCTGGCTCGGAAATTCATGTATTTTTCTACCGACGTACCGAAAACATATATTACATTTTTGACGCTTTCTGATATCGAAATCGACAATCTGACCAATATCATCGAAGGTATTCGTTATGAAGTCGATGAACAGGACATCAGACAGATGCTCATCTATTGAGGAGGATCCATATATGGCGATCGCCAAAATCAAGCTCGTCGACATCACATCCAACCTATCGAACCTCGATAACGTTTTGACGAGGTTCATCGATCTCAAGGGATTCCACCCCGTTCTGGCATCGGAAATCATCGATCGGGTTCACGGGTTGACATCCTTTGTCGCGGACAATCCCTGCCAACCCTTGTTGCACGAACTCGCGGAAATCGATAAAAAATTCGAGTTGAACCTGGCCGATGACGAGCGCCGAGATATCGATTACAATTTCAGTGAAATGTCGGAATATATCCTTGAGATCAAGGAGAAACTTCAAGAAGAAGTCGACATCATCAAGGAACTCGAAAAGGAAATCGCGAAATACGAGGACGCGCTCGTGCACGTCAAGAACATTCAGAGTCTGGATATTCCCTTGGACGACCTCTTCGAATGTTCCTATATCTATATCCGTTTCGGAAGACTTCCGAACGATTCGGTTGAAAAACTGAGGTTCTTCAGAAACAAGCCGTTCGTATTCAAGTCGTTCAACTATGATCAGAACTACAACTGGTGTCTCTACTTCACGACGGAAGAATACAAACGGGAGATCGACAATATCTTTTCCTCTCTTTTCTTCGAACGGATCTTCATTCCCGATTTCGTTCACGGAACGCCCTCCGAGGCGATTACGTCACTCGAGGAAAAGATCGCGGCCGTATGGGACAAGATCAATGCCTATAAGCGTGACATCTACGACATATCCTGCGGATGCAGCGACAAGTTGTCGTGTATCAAAGGCGAACTTTTGTTTCTGAACCGCGTCTATGAAGCCAAGAAGTATGTTGTCGGTCTCGGTGACCGGTTTACGATTTCGGGCTTTGTCGAAGAAAACAACGTCGAAAACGTCAAAGGGATGTTCAAAGACGTAAAGGATATCGAACTCGAGGTTGCTGAGGCGGACAGCGACAAGCGGATCTTGCCGCCGACGAAGCTCAAGAACAGGTGGTTTTCCCGTCCGTTCGGGATGTTCGTTGAAATGTATGGGCTTCCCGCATACGGGGATATCGATCCGACACCGTTCGTTGCCATCACGTATGCGCTTCTCTTCGGAATCATGTTCGGTGACCTTGGCCAGGGTCTGGTTCTCGCCCTCCTCGGGTATGTGCTCTACCGGTTCAAAGGGATGAGACTGGGGGCCGTTGGCGTAAGGATTGGGTTGTCGTCGGCGTTCTTCGGGCTTCTCTACGGTTCCGTATTCGGGAACGAGGAGATTTTGACCCCTTTCTACACCGATGTTCTCGGTTTCAGTGGAAAGCCGATTCACGTGATGGATGCCGATTTCACGATGACACTGCTTATTGCGGCAATCGCATTCGGATCGATTCTGATCGTGATTTCCATGATCATGAACATCGTCAAGCTGATCCGCAAGAAAAAGGTCGTCGAAGTCGTCTGTTCGCATAACGGGATCGCCGGTCTGATGCTCTATGGGTATCTTCTTGTCGCGATCGCGTTGCAGATGGGGCTCGGTATTCCGGCGATCAATACCGGACTGATCCTGATCTTCGTCGGGATTCCGCTCTTGCTGATCTTCATGAAAGAACCCTTGGAAAGACTCTATCACAAGCATCGCATGTTTCCAAACGGGTTCGGAGGGTTTTTCGTCGAAGGATTCTTCGAATTGTTCGAAGTCCTCCTTTCATATGTCACCAACACGCTTTCATTCCTGCGTGTCGGAGGCTTCCTTCTCGTTCACGCCGGGATGATGCTCGTCGTGATGAGTCTGATGGAAATGTCCGCGGGAGGCGGCATACTCGTCCTCGTGCTTGGAAATCTCTTCGTTATGGGACTTGAAGGGATGATCGTCGGAATCCAGGTGTTGCGCCTGGAGTTCTATGAAATGTTTTCTCGATACTACGAAGGCAACGGAACCGCTTTTGTTGCCATGAACAAATAATTTCAGGAGGATTATGAAGATGTTAAATGTCATTGAAATCGTATTGCCGCTACTCATGCTGATCGTAATCAGTATTCCCCTATTCAAGGTGTTCAAGGGAAACACGACCGTCAGACAGGCAAAGTCCAGACTCGTGTTCCATATTACCGGATTTTTCGGAGTCGTATTGCTCGTGATCGTCATGCAGATGATCGTTCCGCTCGAGGTGTTCGCCGAAGAGACGGAGGAAACGACACTTGACCTGATGACGGGGACGCTCGCTCAGGGTCTCGGATTCATCAGTGCCGCACTGGCTACCGGCATGTCCGCACTCGGTGCGGGGATCGCGGTTGCTGCCGCAGCTCCGGCTGCGATCGGCGCATTTTCGGAAAATGAAAAGAACTTCGGTAAATCACTCATTTTCGTCGCACTCGGCGAAGGTGTCGCCATTTACGGATTGTTGATCTCAATTCTCATCATCAACAAACTTTAAGGGATGATTCGTTTATGAAGTTTTTTCTGCTTTCAGACAATGTCGATTCGGAAGTCGGCATGAGGCTTGTCGGCATCGAGGGAGTGATCGTTCATGAGCGGGACGCTTTTTTGAACGCTCTCGAAAAAGCACTTGAAGATCCGGAGATCGCCGTCATACTGATTACGACCAAACTGGTCGAACTCGCCCCCAACGTGATTTCCGAGCTCAAGCTGACTCAGCCGAGACAGCTGATCGTCGAGATTCCCGATCGCCACGGCGATACGGAAATCGGTGAAGCGATCGACCGATATGTCAGTGAAGCAATCGGCGTAAAACTGTGAGGTGAGACGACATGGGATATTACAACGAAGACGAGCTATACCGCTTTTTCGACAAGGCGATCCGCAAAGCATCGGAGAAACAGCTCAAGGCATTGCAGGATGAGATCGATTACATCTATCAGCGGGAGCTCAAACGAATAAAAGAAGAACTTCGCATCAGACAGGAACTCGACACGGCCAAAAAAATGCGTGACCTGAGATTCAAGTATCAGGAAGCGATCAACCAGATCGGTGTCGGTTATGATGCGAAGCTGATCAACGAGCGTCTGGAAATGTCTAAGGCCGTTTTTCAGGCTGTAACGAAGAAACTCGAGGCATACGTTCAAACGCCGGCATATCTTGAAACACTTAAAAAGCGTATCGATGAACTCAAGGGTCTGTTCAAAAACGAAGACGTCATCTTTTACGTCAAGGAAGGCGATCAAACGGCTATCGATTTTTTGAAGTCGTTGCCTTGTGCGTCTTGTACGATCAAGACGAGTTACTCGATTCGTTTCGGTGGGTTCGAAATGCACATACCAGAACGCAAGCGGACGGTCGACTTGACGCTTGATGCCGCATTGGAGGATCAGAAGTCCTGGTTCTATCACAATTCCAAACTGTTCATCCGTACGTGAAAAGGAGGGTCAACGATGCATAAGAATACGATTCATTCGATCAACGGCCCTGTCGTCACCGTCAAGGCAACCAAGGATTTCTCGATGCTTGAGATGGTTTACGTCGGTACCGACAAGTTGTTGGGCGAAGTCATCTCGATCTCGAAATCGCTGACGACCATACAGGTTTATGAGTCGACGACGGGACTCGTTCCCGGCGAACCGGTGCTCGCCACGGGCGAACCGATTTCCGCCGAACTCGGTCCCGGTCTCGTTTCCAATATTTTTGATGGGATCGAGCGTCCGCTCCAAGCCATCGCCGATGAATCCGGCATGTTCATCCCGAAGGGAAGCGACATCGAATCGATCGATGCCAAGTCGACCTGGGATGTGAAAATCACCGTAAATGAAGGTGATCGGCTTTCTGCCGGGGATGTCTACGCGACAACGATGGAAACCAAGTCGATCGAACACCGCATGATGGTTCCAAACGGTCTTTCCGGTATTGTCAAGGAAGTCGAAAAGAGCGGGAACTATCATCCCTATGATACGATTTTGAAGCTCGAAGACGACCACAAGAAGGTCCATGAACTTTCACTCGTTCAGAAATGGCCGATCAAGAAACCGCGACCGGTCAAAGCTCGTATGAACAATGCCGTACCTTTGATTAGCGGACAGCGCGTGATCGATACGCTATTTCCGATTGCCAAAGGTGGAACGGCAGCCGTTCCGGGTGGGTTCGGTACCGGAAAAACGATGATGCAGCATCAGTTCGCCAAGTGGTGCGATGCCGATCTGATCGTTTATGTCGGTTGTGGCGAACGTGGAAACGAAATGACTCAGGTTCTGGAAGAATTCAAGGACCTGATCGATCCGAGAACGAATAAACCGTTGATGGAACGAACCGTATTGATCGCCAATACGTCCAATATGCCGGTTGCTGCGCGTGAAGCGAGCATTTATACCGGAGTGACGATTGCCGAATACTATCGTGATATGGGATATCACGTCGCCGTGATGGCCGATTCGACCTCGCGCTGGGCTGAAGCTCTCAGAGAGATCAGCGGAAGGCTCGAAGAGATGCCAGCGGAAGAAGGGTTTCCCGCGTATCTGCCGAGTCGGATTTCACAGTTTTACGAACGGGCGGGTTATGTCCGGTCGTTGAACGACCATGAAGGAAGCGTGACGATCATCGGGGCGGTCAGCCCACAGGGCGCCGACTTCTCGGAACCGGTCACGCAGAATACCAAGCGCTTCGTTCGGTGTTTTTGGGCACTCGACAAACAGCTCGCCTATGCGAGACACTATGCCGCGATCAACTGGAATCTGTCCTATTCCGAATATATCAATGATCTTTCGGAATGGTATGATCAGAACGTATCGCCACGCTTTCTCTCAAATCGCTCGAGGATTCGTGCGTTGCTCGCCGAAGAAACAAAACTGCTTGAAATCGCGAAACTGATCGGGAGCGACGTCTTGCCGGACGATCAGCGTCTTGTCATTGAAATCGGTCGGGTCATCCGTCTCGGCTTTCTTCAACAGAACGCTTTCCACAAGGATGACACGTATGTGCCGCTTGAAAAACAGCTTCTGATGATGGATGCCATTCTCAGGCTCTACGATCGTGCGAAATCCGCGATCGAATCCGGAACCTCCTTGAATGTCCTGGTGGAAACGGGGATTTTCGATTCCATCGTAAAGATGAAATACGAGATACCCAATGATCGACCGGACATGTTCAAGGCGACCATGAAGGATATCAACAAGACGATCGGCTCGACACACTAGGAAAGGATGTCGCTTATGAATCTTCAATACATAGGACTCGAGGAAATCAACGGTCCACTCGTTTTTCTGGATGACGTCGAAGGCGTCGGGAACGAGGAAATGGTCGAAATCAAAGTGGATGACGGAAGCGTTCGTTACGGACGTGTCGTACAGATCGTCGGCAAGCGCGTCGCGATTCAGGTATTCGAAGGAACGAACGGCATTTCACTCGATAACACACGAGCCACATTTACCGGACATCCGGTTGAAATGGGGCTTTCGAAAGAAATTCTGGGTCGGACATTCAACGGTTCAGGCAAACCGATCGATGGGCTGGGATACGTTTATGTCGATGAACGTCGGGATATCAACGGTCTTCCGTTGAATCCGGTCGCCCGGATTTATCCGAGAAACTATATTCAGACGGGCGTCAGCAGTATCGATGCTTTGACCACGCTGATCCGTGGACAGAAGCTGCCGATTTTTTCCGGTTCGGGGATGCCTCACAACGACCTCGCCGTACAGATCGTCAAGCAGGCGAAGATCGCGGATGGCGACGGTTCGAATTTCTGTATCGTTTTCGCCGCGATGGGCGTCAAAAACGATGTTGCGCGTTATTTCCGACGCTCCTTCGAAGAAGCCGGCGTCATGAACAATGTCGTGATGTTTTTGAATTTGTCCAATGAACCGATTATCGAACGGATTTTGACACCACGTTTCGCTTTGACAGCAGCCGAGTATCTGGCATACAGACACGACATGCACGTGCTCGTGATTTTGACGGACATGACGGCGTATTCGAGCGCTCCGAGAGTTTCTTGTCGAGCAAGGGAGAAATAATTCGACGAAAGGGATACCCCGGATATCTCTATCTGGATCTTGCATCTCTATGAACGTGCCGAATCGTAAGGAACATGAAGGGATCCGTGACACAGATCCTGATCTTCACGATGCCGAACGACGACATTACGCACCCCCGTTCCGGATTTGACCGATACATTACCGAAGGACAGATCGTCTTGAGCAGGATCTCGTTCAAAAGGGACTCTACCCACCGGTCGGCGTACTCCCCTCGCTTTCGCGTCTGATGAAAGACGGAATCGGTGACGGTTATACCCGGAAAGACCATTCCTCGGTTTCCAATCAGCTCTTCGCCTCTTATGCCCAAGTACAGGAGATCCGGAGTCTGGCATCGGTGATCGGCGAAGACGAATTGACCGCGATCGATCGCACGTACATCGAATTCGGTCACCAGTTCGAGATTCATTTCATCAATCAAGGATCCGATATCAACAGAAGTATTCTCGAGACGCTCGATCTCGGGTGGGATCTCTTGTCGATTCTGCCGAAAAACGAACTCAACCGGATCGATGACGATGTCTTGAACGAGCATTACAGTCATGAACGCGCCATCGAGCGATTCAATCTCGTTACCAAACCGATCATCAAGGGACTCAAGGGAAGTGAGAGCAGATGAGTGAACGCGTATCACCGACCAAAGGCAATTTGCTCGCTCTTCAGAAATCCCAGACATTGGCCAAGAAGGGCTATGATCTGATGGACCGCAAGAGGAACATATTGATCAAGGAAATGCTCGGGCTTCTGGATGACGTCCGGATGCTCAGGGAAGAACTCGCCAAGACATACAAACAGGCTTATCAAGCACTCCAGGAAGCCAATATCACGCTTGGAATCGTTGGTGATATCGCCAAGTCGATTCCGGTCGACAACGGACTTTCCGTCACCTATCGAAGCGTGATGGGCGTCGAACTTCCGAAAGTCTCGCATGACGTGGAATATGTCAAGATCACGTATGGGATCGGACATACGAACACGAAGTTCGACTATGCCTACAAGAGCTTTCAAAAAGTTAGGGAACTGACGGTCAAGCTCGCCGAGATCGATAACAGTACCTACCGACTCGCCAACGCGATCAGGAAGTCCCAGAAGCGTGCCAACGCACTTGAAAACGTCGTCATTCCGAAGTTTGAAGAGGACATCAAGTATATCAGCGATGTTCTCGAGGAAAAGGACCGGGAATCCTTCGTCCGACAAAAAGTAATCAAGAAAAGCCGAAATCAATGAATAAGGACACAAGTCCTCGAAACCTCGGTGTTTCGAGGACTTTCATATATGCACGGATATCGACTCAGGTGTCTGACATGATTTTTTCTTTGCGTGCGGGGAAAGAACCTGAAAGAAAAGAAATCATGCGCGTTCGATCGTATCAAGCGGTCGTTACTTAAATAGGAAATTTTCAATTAAGTGAATAAACACATGATAGACCGTCATGTTTTTTATCCTGTGATACGTGGTATAGTTAAGGTGAACAACAATGAATCAGACTGTTTCACCTATTGAACATAAGGCGTGTCATAATATGAGAGCACCAAGAAAAAGCACGCGATTCAAAGTCTTGACGATTACGCTATTCATGGGTTTACTGTTCACTTTTGCCGGTTGTAGCACGGATACCGATGATGCGGTTTTTGTCACGGCAATCACGATCGGGAGCGAAAATGACGCGACGACCATCGCGACACACGAAGGAACATTACAGTTATCGGCGATCATCGTTCCGGAACAGGCTACCGACAAAACGGTGACATGGTCGATCACCAATGATACGGGAACTGCCACCATGGACCAGAACGGTCTGGTATCCGCAGCTGAAAGCGGGACCGTAACGGTTCAGGTCGTTTCGAATAGCGATTCGGATGTAACTGCTGAGCTGATCCTGACGATCAGCAATCAGGTCACCGACAATCGTGAACCACTGGCGTCCGAGATCGCTCGTTCGAATCAAAACATCGATCAGACGATGGTCGGCGAAAGCGCCGATGAGTTCGTTCCCAGTTCGTCGGGTTCTTGCCGCGGATCTTGAAGCGTAAGAAACAGCAATAACGACGGCCAATGCTGTGATGGCGGAGACGCTATTGACGGATCTTGGAGGTTACCGAGGCTCAAGATGCGCTTATTCTCGCAACCGAGGCATTCAACGCCAGCAAGCAAGACGGTACGAAGGTTATCCAGATATCGATCTCGGTAATAATGGCAGGTGATTTCGCGATCTCTGTCCAAGACGGGATATCCGCCATCGGGACGACCGCGATTACCGGAAATATCGGTGTCAGTCCCGTATCCGCTTCCTATATGACCGGATTTGGGTTGATCATGGATAGCGGAAACGAATTTCGACCTCATCGCTCGTGACCGGACAAGTCTATGCTTCCGACTATCAACATGATACGCCGACCTACTTGACGAATGCGATCGCGGACATGATGACGGCATATGATGATGGAGCGGGAAGAACAGCGGATTACACGGAACTTCACACGGGAGATCTGAGTGGGAAAACACTGACCAGCGGCGTCTATATGTGGAGTAACGATGTCTTGATCAATACGGATCTTACACTCGATGGTCAGGCGACCGATGTGTTTATCTTCCAAGTTGCCGGAACACTGAATATGGCCGAGAATACCAAGGTGCATCTGACCGGTGGTCTCCTGGCCGAACACGTATATTGGGTTGTTGCCGGTACGGTAGCCATTGATGTCGGTGCCGATTTCCAAGGCATCATCATCTCGATGACCAACGTCAGCATGAATACCGGATCGTCACTCGTCGGTATGATCTATGCCCAGACAAGCGTATCCATGGATGCGGTTACGGTAACAAAACAGTAGTTTATCGTTGAAAAAAAGTATTGCATGCACGTATAAGGAACGAATGACGTTCATTGAATGAATGATTAGGAGGTATTCACATGTATATTCTGTTATGGTTGTTATTCGGAGCGCTCGTCGGTTGGATCGCGAGCATTGTCATGAAAAGGAATCGTCGAATGGGATTGATCGCCAACATTGTCGTCGGTCTCGTCGGTTCGGCACTCGGTATGTGGATTGTCGGACTTCTGGGCTTTGGAAGTGTCAATGCCTTCACGGCAACCGGCATGTTGGTCTCGGTCGGTGGCGCGGTTCTTCTGATCGCGATCGTCTCGGCCTTTACGAGAAGGTGATGTCATGAACAGGAAAAAAGGGTTTGATCTGCGACTGATCAATCTGTTCATCGGTATTCTTGTCGTCGTCATGATGGTGTTGCCGGTATTGGTCTGGAAAGACTCGGATGCATCGTTTACGGGTTTGGAAGTCGCTTTCGGCAAGGAGTTCGCAAACCTGGGCAGTTGGGCCAGCGGCGAGATCGCGTTCAATCCCCTCGTTCTGTTGGCGTTTCTGTTGCCACTGGCCGGAGCATTGATCCCGATGTTTGTGAAAAAGGGTTACCTTTTCTCCGTGGTTCTGTATATCGCAGCGGCGATCATGTTCTTCATGACGCCGGAACTGACGACCGTCACGGTCTCGGTTTTGGACACGACGACGGAAATCGATGTAAAGTGGACGTATGGAATCGGTCTGTTCCTGGCAATGGGGCTCTCCGTTTTCGGAGCATCGCTATCCATGTTCGCGCTCTATAAGGAGAGCGCGTAAGCGAAATGGAATCGGCTGGATGATTTCTTGTCTTTCAAAGTTCGATCAAAAGCTCGTCAAAGTAAAAAAACAACCCTCATCGGTTGTTTTTTCATATCCGGCATGTTGTTTCAAGAATAGCGGATCGCTTGTGTGAAAGATGTCATCGTTCTTGCTTGGAGCAATCTTGTACCACAGGAATCCGAGATCGATCAGAGTGCCTATCGTGGCCATGAGCGATGATGACCGAAAAGCCGATTTCGAATCCTCGAGCGACTTCATCAGCCGTGATGTCCATCAGACGGGCGAGCTCGATATGAAACTCGGGTAAAATCAATGCCGAAGTCGTCAGGAAAGCGATCACCAGAATCAGATCGAGAACCTGATGGGCCGTATAGGTGATGGTCGTACGCTTGGTCCAACGTCCGTCGATCAGTTTGAATATGTTTGCCAGCAGACCGACGATAAGACCGAGAATGAAAAATGGTATGAAGATCTCGATGGCATCCGGATTGAAGAACTGGGCGATCCGTTCGCCGTCGACATAGATGCCGATCAGACGGTGGTAGTCCATCAGAATCAAAATGAATACGACGGAAAACGATACCGAGAAAACAATTGAGAGAACCGTGCCCGTCCGCGAAATGTTGAGCGTGTTTTCTTTCGGTACTTGCGGCAAATCCTTGACATGCCATTCCGTCTGATTCCCACGCTGAACGTATTCGATGATGAAGAAGATGATCGTGACGATCGCGAAGGCCGACAGCAAGCCGTCGAAGATGCTTGAAAAGATCACTTGAAAGACTTCGCCGATCAGTTCGAAGACGCTGTCGGACGTATGACCGATGACGGTTTCGAGCGTTCCGACGGCGAATCCGATCAGTATGAGAATGATGATGACGATTTTGAGCGTATAGAGATAATCGGCGAAGTACCGAGGCGAGATCAGATATCGGTCCTCAGGCTGGTATTTGACCGCCATATCACGGGGGTGCCCGAGTTCTTTCAGTACGTGTTCGACCTGTTCATCCGAAGGACGATCCGGCAACATGTCATAAATGTTCGTTTTGAGTTCCTGTTTCACTTCTTCCTGGATCGCTTCAGGAAGGCGTCTTGTTACCGCATAGACGTAGCGTTCGATCATGTCTTTCATTTCAAATCCTCCTTGAGCAAGGCGTTCATTTCCTTGCTGATCGTCTTCCATTCCTCTTTCAATGCTTCGTAGAGCTCATGACCGTCGTCGGATAACGTGTAGTATTTTCGTGGTCTTGACTCCGTCGTGTCCCACTCGCTCGAGAGAATATTCTGGGACTCGAGCCTTCTGAGTAGCGGATAAAGCGTACCCGCTTCGATATGCACGCCCTTCTCTTCGAGTGACTGGAGGAGGGAGTAGCCGTATTGCATGGTTTTGAGTTGGGATAGAACCAGTATGATTTGTGTTCCTCGCCTGAGTTCGATGACCAGTTGCGAGAGAACCGTTTGTTCGACCATGGGGAATCACCTCGAATTCATTATACTGTATGACATATACTATTGTCAAGAATATAATAATAAATAATTTATTATTCAGGTGTATCAAGTGAACAGGCCGTTATGATGAATGA
>JAGYNT010000027.1 GCA_018399615.1 Acholeplasmataceae bacterium | reverse complement strand
GCGACCGGCGTCGACATGTTCGCCGCAGGGATCGGAAACATTCACGGAAAATATCCACCGAATTGGAAAGGTCTCGATTTCGACGTCCTCGAGGAAGTCGAACGGGTAACCAATCACGTGCCGCTCGTTCTTCATGGTGGTTCGGGTATCCCTGATGACATGGTCAAAAAAGCCATTACGATGGGTGTATCGAAGATCAACGTCAACACGGAATGCCAACTCGTATTCGCCGCGGCGACCCGCAAGTACATCGAAGAAGAGAAAGATTTGCAAGGCAAGGGCTATGACCCGAGAAAGTTATTGAAACCAGGCGCTGAAGCGATCAAGGATGTCGTCAGGGAGAAACTGACGCTTTTCGGATCGGTGAACAAAGCCTGAAAAAAGAGGTGATATCGATGCGTGATGAAACCATTTATCATGAGTATGCGAACTGGAAACTGGAAAACGACGAACTTATTCGCTATTTGATCGCTAACAACTCGGACTTGATCATGCGTTTCAGACACGTCATCGACGTTACGGATTATCTCTACGACAAGCTGATCGATGATCCGAGTTTCACCGAAGAGGAAAATCACATCTTCGAAACCGGATTCTATTATCTGTTCGATCAGATGGATGAGATTCTGAGTCTCTTGAACAAGTCCTACGGGAACGACATCGAGCAACTCGAAAAAAGGGCGAAAGACGTCAATCTTCTGCTCAGCACGATCGACTTTCAAAACGAGATCATCGGGGTCGAGGACTATAAACAGGAAGACCTCGACAAACTCGTCGAATTCGAACAGAGTATTCTGGAAAAACTCGAGAAAAAAGAGGACGTCCCGAAATCCATGTTCGAAGCACTCGACAAGATGACATTCGAGATGTTCAAACGACTCGATGTCAGCTATTACCCGGTCAACGACATCTATTTGGAAATCGCCGATGAACTGGGTATTCTCTGAACAGACGAAAGGCAGCCCTTCGGCTGCCTTTATTTATGCGAAAAAAAGGACGCAGGATTGCGTCCTTTTGAAAATCAATTATTCCGGAATGTATTCGGGTTGAGGATAAAGGATATCTTCGATCATGAACATGAAACTGGAGAGCGCTTCTTCCTGTTCCCAAGTGAGGTTCGCGAAGTCGAAGTCGGCGATGGTCTGGATGTCACCAAGAATCGCGAGTGCCATATCAACGACATCGTCGTGCATCATATCCAACGTAGTCTGATCCATTTCGAGCATCATCATGATCGTGTCGTTGCCGAGAATATCTTCGAAGACGATGTCGATCGTGTCATAGAGCATGAGCGAATTCTGTAGTGTGATCGCTTCGTCGAGCGTAAGAACGGCGACGGCCGTATTGAGCATATCGGGTGACAATCCCCAAGTGGAATTGAAATAGAGCCCTGGAGCGTCGATCGCGATCGCTGCCGCAAAGTAAGTCCTGTTCGAATGAGGCGACGTTCTCAATGACCTGAGCGATCGGCGGAACGAGTTCGTCGAAGAACAGATCGAATTCGCCTGGAGCGAGCATCTGTCCGGCAAAAACGTTTAACGGAGCACGGAAGACGTTGATGAACGCTTCGATCGTTTCCGTATCGGCACCGATGAAGAGGATGTCATTGTAGCTTGAGAAGGATATCCGGTAACTGAAGAACATCTTCTCCCGGATTGACCGGACCCATTTCGATGAGTTCGATCAGTTGCAGGAAGAACGCGCCTTCGCTCGCCAGGAATTCATCGATCCAGTTCGGTACCGATCGTAGCATCGAAGATTTCCAGACCGGCCTGAATGTTGTCCATGTCGGCGATCATCGCATCCATCAAAGCATATTTTCATGGCGTATTGTTCGGGGGCATTTGTCCTTCGAGTTCGGTAAGAATCATCTGGAATGCCATCTAGAGCGGTGTCCTGAGTGAAGGTTTCATCCATAATCGCTTCGTGCTGGCGATTTCCGTCGCGTAGGTCGTTTCAATACCACGTACGTAGTTGCCGACATAGACGAGCAGTTCGACGACTTTCGCGTAGTCGATGACTTCCGGATAGTATTCGTAGTAGCCGGTTTCTGGATCATAGACTTCGTATCCCGGCGTATAGAGACCATCGGTGATGTCGAGAACGTCTTCAACCATCGGCTGATCGATATCACCGAGAATGGACAGCTTATGAGGTCGAGCGATTTCATGGTTGTATTGGCCGAGGGCGTCCGCTGTGCGATGTATTCGGTCATGTCCATATCACTGATTTCACCACCGAGGTAGGCGAACATCATAAACATATTCGTGAAGGCTTCCGCGTCAGGCCAGTGTTTCCTGAAGGACGGAGACGATTTCATCCTTGATCTGATCGTTTCTTCGATCGTCACGAATCCTGTTCGATCGCACCGTCAACCGTCGGAAACGAAGGAAACGGTGTGATGCTGTCATAGACGAGAAGGAGATAGTCGAACATCCCTTCAGTGAGTCTCTGTCGGGGTCTTCAGAAGCGTTTCTCGAAAGGTTCACGACGAGGTCGAGCTGCATTTCAACCTGTTCGATCTGTTGAAGTATTGAAACATACCGGGCATCCTGAAGTTGCCCGAACAGACCGAAGAAAGGCGCGAGTTCCATATAACTGTTGTCGGCCAATTCCTGCAGGAAGTCCATGTCGCCAGCCAAACGGGCATTTACGAGGGCATCGTAGAACATGAAGAAAGGCATACTCGTTGCCGTCATTCAGATAATCGGTTTCATGGTCATCGAATTCATAAAAGATATCGCTGGCCATCGTACCGACATTATAGAGTGCCCAAAGTGCTTCCTGTTCGAAAGTTTTCCGTGAACATGGAATCGTAGAGATCCTGATAGAAGGGTTCGATGTGCGCGTTGAGATGCCTGGTAGAGTTCAGGAATTCGGGTCTTCGAACGCTTCCGTGATGATGGCAGTCACATCCAGCTAGCATCTTCGAGGTCGGCCAGCATCAAAGGTGAGAGTTCGGCTTCGCTCATGTCAAGCGCCATCATGAGGAATTCCATCAGCATGTAGACGAGACTTTTTCGGTCGTGAGAGTCGGCTATTCTTCAGACCTTCCATCTCTTCCATGAGTTCGGTCAGGTTGAGTGCGGTTCCTATCTTTTCGGGCATGCTGTAGACTTCATTGAATAAGCCGATCGCGTTTTCTTCCGTCATCTGCGAGTTCATCGCGGCGGCAGTGAACGTATGTTTCGACCGCAACCGTCATCTGGACGTATTCCTCGTATTCATATTCGAATTCGAAGTCGGTTTCGTCCATACCCGGTGCATAAGAGCGGGTTCATCGTCTGCGCAGGATGCTCGCAAGAACGACCTCTGATTTAACGAGGCTTCGACGACGTGGCTCAGAACGGCGGATCCATCGGATGCGCGTTCACCGGACAAAGCGGTGACCGATACCGTCATAGGTGCCCAGTTTCCGAAACAGGGGCGCGAGGTCGAAGGTCAGATCGGTTGTTTCATAGCTTGCTTCACCGATCGACACTTCGCAGCGTACCCGCGTCGGCGACAACGTTCCAGGATAGGACATTGCCATCGATGCTCAGGCCCGTCGGGGCATCCGAGTTCATCGAGGTGTGTCCTCTTCAACAGCAGACATCAATACCGTTGAGGGTAAGGAGACGGAATCCCGCTCTTGACGAAACGGTGACGTTGTATGTGCCGGCCACGCCAGGTCAAGAAGGCGTCGAGGTTGAAGGTTGTCGTTGTTACGTCGTGTTCATCCGTTCCGACGACAACGAGATATCCATCCGCGTCATCAACGGCATTCAGTCAAAGTCTTCCGTAATCGTCACGTTCGTGGGAGCTTCAAGCTCGAGGTCCACGTCTTTACAGCTTACGAGCGCGAACGTCGTGACGAATAGAAGGAGCAAAACGAATAATTTTTCATAGTACTTTTTCATTCCCTCCTGTTTTTAGTGATACATACATTATAACTCAGTTAAGGGAAACTTAAACATTTATGCGGTGTGGGCATCGTAAAAAATCGGTATTATATTCAATAAGCATGAAAACTAATCTCGTTTTTAAGGACGTCGATCCGGACGCGTGCGACGCGCCGTCAGAACATAGACCACGTATGTGGGTATGAGAACGAAAGCCGAGACCAAGGTCCTTTGAGGGTAAAGACAGGGTGTGACGACAATCGCTTCATACTCATTGAAAACGAGCATGAGTCGGGCAACCGGATTCCGATCAGGTATGCGGACAAGGTCGCTGAAACGATGCTTGTCAACAAGACGAGAGCGCGTGTCCTTTCAACAGGATCCCAGGGTGAGTTCGTTTCGACGTTCCGAGAACGATGAAACGGGCATGGATGGTTTTCATCCGGTCCAGCAAGAGCAGGGAATGGACGATGATCGCCGGGACAAACAGGCGATCATCATGATCAGGACGAGCATGATGTATTCAGTGTTCGCGTCATCTCCGTCAATTTGGCCGAAACGACGTCACGGTAGTCGATGACGTATATGAGGTTCTTGCTGGCAGAGCGTCGATGATGATGTCTCGGGCTTCCGGGGTCGCGTTGACGAAGATCGCTTTGTCGTGAACTTCCGCGTATCGTCGAACGGGTGGATGTTCGTAAAGCGAGGTTGCCGATTTCCTTGTCGAAGAATCCGACGACGAGAAAGTGTTCATCGTCGAACAGGAGTGAGTTCGAGGAGCAACGACATCACCCGTGGAAGCCGTTCCAGTTGTCGGAATCGCTCGGGAAGAACGATGGAAAGCTCATGTTATCCTGGAGTCTTTCCCCCTCGAGGAAATGTCGAAGGTGAAGTAGTCGTCGATCCCGGTTCCGGTTCGATCGAGACGAGCATGCTCAGATTCTCGTCGAGATCGCCGAAAGCGACATCACTGTAAGAGACCGACCAGTTCCGGCCTGCCTGACACCGTCGATCGCCCGGATCTCGGTTTCGAGATCGTCTGCGCTTTGAACAGATTGGCAATCACATAGTCGAGATGGTATTCGGATTCGATGTTCGATCTTATGGTTGATATGGTCGTAAGTCAGGATGAGCAGAAACATGCTCAACATGCTGATCACAGTATTACTTACAGAAGTAACGGAAAAAGGCCTTTTTCGATAAAAGGATCTTGAGATAGAGCGTACCCGTTTCGGTTTTCGATAAGGAAACGAAAGATTCGATCAGGGCTCGACTGAAGAAGGATGATTCCGACGAAAACGAGCTGAAGGATGACGCGGTTGTTTCCCAGAGACGATAACCTGTCGATGAGCCGATGAAAAGATAGCCGGAAGAGAAACGAGGAAAATCAGGGATTGACCGAGAATGTGCGGTCTGGCTTTTTCAAGGTCTTTCGTATGTTCGATCGAGGATCGTCGGTCAAACGAGCGGAAATAATAATAGGAAACGACTTGAGAAAGAGCATGAAAACGATGCTCGCACTGAAAAGATATTTCCATCCTTGATACGGTATCTGAGATCGGTTCCGACATAGTCGCTTCCCTTCCCTGATGATCAGGTTGGAAAGCCAGTGGGACGTCAAGAGGGTAATGACGTAAAAGATCGCGATTTCGATCAAGGCGATCGAATAGGTGAAAGGACGTCTTCCACCGAGAATTGCGGTAATCCCGAAGGCGCGTCGCTTTTCATTGAAAAACAGCAGAAAGGTCGTTTGCAGAACGAAGAGGATCGCGAAAACGATGATGACGAAAATGACGTTGAAAACGGATGTGGCCCGCCGGACGAGTTGATCGACGGCACGGGCATTGATCGTCTCTTCGAATTCGAGGTTGGAAAACGCTTCGATATCTTGAAGTTCCGCTCGAGTCTTTGAATAATCACGGTCTTCATACAAGGAGAAATACACGGTATTGTAGATGTTATCGAGCAAGACCCAGGGGGCATTCGCGTAGGGCGAGTCGATCGCCCGCAGGAACAGACGAAGACTCCCTTCACGATCGATGAAGATCGTGTCACCGGAAAACAGTCCCGTGTCGGAAACGATCCTCACGACTTCGAGTTCCTGGTCGGCTTCACCGATCACCATGTTGAGCGTATCTCCGACTTCGAGGCCATGACGACGAGCGATTGTCTCGGTCAGAATCGTTTCTTTCGGACCGATTTCCGGAAGTTCGAGTCCCGTGATTTTCATCAGTTCTTCGGTTGTCGATGCCATCGCTTTGAGATAGACTTTGGTCTGATCTTCGATTTCAACGAGCGTATCGACTTCGAAAAACGGCGCGTATTCCTTCACGTGATCATCGAGCAGGGGGTCGTCGTAGAGCGTTCTCAAACTGAAAAAACGGGTGTTGCCGTTGGGGCTCGCCCGCATGACGAGATCGATGTTTCCATAACGCGATTCGAGACTACCGTAGTAATAATCCTTGAAATAATCGGGCATCGAGAAACCGATCAGAAGTGCCGTGAAGAGCGCGGTAAACGAAAAAAAGATCAGGATCGACCGTAATCTGTAATGGATGATGTTTCTGTAGGCGAAGCGAAAAGCGAAGCCCAACCTAGCGAAGCGTGCGCTCATCTTTGATCACTTTCCCGTCGAGCATGTGCAGCGTCCTCGTTCCATAGGACGTCATCTCTTCGTTGTGGGTAACCATGAGAATGGTTTTCTTTTCTTCGACGTTGAGACGCCGGAACAGGTCCATGATCTCGATGCCGTTTTTGTAGTCCAGGTTGCCGGTCGGCTCATCGGCGAAGAGCAGGCGTGGTTTGTTGATCAGGGCTCGGGCGATCGAGACGCGTTGTTGCATCCCGCCGGAGAGTTCACCCGGATAATAGGATGCGTAGTCGGCCATACCGACGGTTTCGAGGGTCTTCAGGATCGCGGCTTTCGTTTCGTTGATTCCGAGAACGGAGGCCAGAAGGACGTTTTCATAGACGGTCAGGTTCGGAATCAGGTTGTAGAACTGAAAGACGAACCCGATATCCTTCGCCCGCAAGGACGCTTGGTCCCGGTCACGAAAAGCGGACAGTTCCCTTCCGAAGAGTTCCACGCTTCCGCCCGTATACGGCTCAAGGCCGCTGATCGTATAGAGAAGCGTCGTCTTGCCGGAACCGGAAGGGCCGACGATCGAAACGAATTCGCCGTCCCGAAGTGCGATCGTGATGCCTTTGAGTACCTCGACGGCCAGTTTTCCGTGCGTATAGACTTTTCTGAGTTCGTTCGTTTTAATGTATTCCATGGGTTTCTCCCCTTTGTTCATATTTTATCACGTATTGACGGACCGATTGAAAAAAACGGATTTTGGTGTTTCAAAACATCCGATACCCAATATGACTTGAGCATGTCGGTGATCCCGTTTTGTTTGAGAAAAGTCGATATGTGATCTTTATTCACGTATTTCATACATCTCGAAAACAGCGTTTGATCAACACCATGTACCTGAGATCAGTTCTTTTCACAAAGTTTATCATAATTCACAACAACCCAATATTTCCTCTTGCCAGCGTGTATATAAGGTAGAAAAACAAGGAGGATTTGCCATGAAAAAAACAGTCTTTACAGTACTTACGGTTATGTTTTTATTCGGAGGCGCATTGTACCTGGGTATGAACGCCTATGCCAGTGACCAAGACAATGATTTAACTCAGTTGGTCTCATTGGAAGTCGATGAAGAAGGCAATTACAGTTTGGAAGACATGCTCGTCTATGCAATGCTCGATGAGATTCATGCGAAACAGACGTATGAAGCGATGATTGACGTTTATGGAGATGTAAGACCGTTCAACAGGATCGTCGTGGCGGAACAGAAACATATGGATTTGCTGTTGCCGCTGTTCGAAACGTATCAGGTTGAAGTTCCATCGGGAGACATCGATGTTTTGGTGCCGGAAACAATGGAAGAAGCTTTGGAGGCGGGTGTTGAGGCGGAAATAGCCAATATCGCTCTCTATGAGGCCTTTCTGAGCCAGGAGTTGCCGGATGATGTCCGGGCTGTTTTTGAAAGTCTGGTTGCCGCATCGAACAATCACTTGGAAGCATTTTCGAAAGACAGAGGTGGAATGTTCAAAGGTCAGGGTAATCAACTGTTTCAAAAAGGCAAAGGAACCGGAGTTTGTCTCAATGATTCCATCGAATAATCTTTGATCCGATGAGCAAAACGAGGTAAGCATCAGTTAAAAATAAACCGATCTCTGAATCCCTACGAAAAACGATCTCAGAATCAATGAGATCGTTTTTCTCTGTCATCACGACACGTGAAAATGCATGTCATCAAAACGATGAGACTGTCTACGAGCCATGTTCAAGCAATCGTGAACTGTTTGGGAACCCTTTCCAAAACATTTGATTGAACCATGATTTTGCAGTCCTCAAATACTGGATTCGGACATGAATAAAAACAGGAGCATATGAAAAAGGCTACATTGAATTGTTGAAACAAAGAGAGAGTTGTCGTCTCATAGGGCGCTTCTTTCCTTCTCATTTCACGCAACTGTCAAAGACGGACGGATGGCAGACGTTTTCAAGAGAGACTTATCGACATGATGTGTCCGACGACAGAAAGAAACAGGAGCATATAAAAAAGGCTACATTGAATTGTTGAAACAAAGAGAGAGTTGTCGTCTTATAAGGCGCTTCTTCCTTTCATTTCATGCGAACTGTCAAAGACGGACGGATGTCAGACGTTTTCAAGAGGCTTCATCGATACGATGTATCCGACGACAGAAATAAAAACAGGAATATCCAAGAAAAGGCTACATTGAATTGTTGAAACAAAAGAGAGTTGTCGTCTTCATAAGGCGCTTCTTTCCTTTTTCATTTCATGTAACTGTCAAAGACGGACGGATGTCAGACGCTTTAAAGAGAGACTCTTATCGATACGATGTGTCCGATGACAGAAAAACAGATATCGGATGATATCTGTCAACGATTCTTGAGATGAGTGGAAGAGGATGACATCACGGATATTGGGCGTATTCGTCAACAACATGACGAAACGGTCGATCCCGATATCGAGTCTGCCTGTCGGCGGCATGCCGTATTCGAGGGCTTCGATGAAATCGATGTCCATTTCGTTTGCTTCATCGTTTCCGAGTGCCTTCTGTCTGAGTTGGTTTCCTTCGTGCTGCCCGCGCTGATCGATCGGGTCGTTGGAGCCTGCTGAAAGCGTTGGCGTACTCGCTTTCATGATGAACAGTTCGAAACGGTCGGTGAAACGAGGATCCTTTTCGGGCTTTTTTCGCCAAAGGACTGATTTGTGGGATGTCCGTAGACGAATGTCGGTTGATGATTTGTCTGACGAAGCGGTCGAAGAACGCTTCGATGATGTGTCCGACTTCAAAGTGCTTTTGACTTCGATCTCGTGTTTTTCAGCGATTTTCCGTAGCTTCCTGGGTCGTCATGTGTTGCCAAAAGTCGACGCCGCTTTTTCTTGATCGCGTCCACCATGTGCACGCGTTTCCAGGAAGGCGTCATGTCAATCGTGACGTCACCGTAATCGAAGGTGTGTGATCCGAGCGTCTCCATCGTCGCTGTGGCAAGACAGTCTTCGACCAGGTCCATCATCCCTTCCATGTCGGAATAGGCGAGATAGGCTTCGATTGTCGTGAATTCGGGGTTGTGCTTCGCGTCCATGCCTTCGTTACGGAAGAGCCTTCCGATCTCGTAAACGGCTTCGAGTCCGCCGACGATCAGTCTTTTCAAGGGAAGCTCGGTCGCGATCCGCAAATAGAAATCCATGTCGAGCGTGTTGTGGTGCGTTTTGAAAGGCCGCGCGGCCGCGCCGCCGAGAATACTCTGCAAAACCGGCGTCTCGACTTCGATGAACCCTTTCTCATCGAAGAAATTCCGGATCGAGCGAATGATCTTCGGACGCGTCGTCGCGACGCGGCGCGCATCCTCGTTGACGATCAGGTCGACGTAACGACGACGTCTCGATTCTTCTTTGTCCTGGAGACCGTGAAACTTGTCGGGAAGAGGTCTGAGCGCTTTGGTCAGGTGCGTATAGGCGGAAGCCTTGATCGTCAATTCGTTGGTTTTCGTACGAAAAACAACGCCTTCGATCCCGACGATATCACCGAGGTCCGAAGCCTTGTAGACGGCATAGGAATCGATTCCGACCTCATCCTGACGGACATAGATCTGAATTTTTCCGGTTCGATCCTGGACGTGCATGAACCCGGCCTTGCCTTGACGCCTTTTGAGGACGATGCGTCCGGCGATGGAGACCGATGCGTTCTTTTCTTGCAGGGTATCGTGGTCGTCATCACCGTAGAGGTCATGGATTTCTTGGGCGGTGTGTGTCCGGTCATAGCGTTTCCCGAAGGGATCGACACCCATTTCACGTAGTTCTTCGGCTTTGGCGAGTCTGATCTGTTGTTGTTCGTTCAGGTCTTTCTGGTCCATAAGGCATTCCTCCTAATCCAAAATATTATAACATGAGAAAGGCCATAAACAAAGTTATGGCCTGATTTTTTCTTCCGATATGAGATCGAACATCGGATCGCCTTTCGTTTCCAGCGACCGGACTTTCGCTTTCGTGATCCGCGAACCGAGATTGAGCGTCAGAAGGTCACCTTCCGATACGTCGGCCGAAGGCTTGGCGGTTTTCCCGTTGATTTCGATGCGTCCCTTTTCACAGGCTTCTTTGGCGAGCGTACGCCGTTTGATCAGGCGGGACACTTTCAGGTATTTGTCAAGCCGCATTGCCGTTCAACTCGAGTTTCTGTTGTTTTTCGGTCCACCAGGAAAGTTCGCCGGTTTCCACGATCTCATCGATATCCGCTTTGGTCAGCGTTTCGACTTCGAGGAGATACTTCGCGATCTTATTGAGAAGATCGATGTTCGCGTTGATGAGTTCACGGGCCTTGTTGAAGCATTGTGTGATGATCTTGCGTACTTCCTTGTCGATTTCGTGGGCGACCTGGTCGGAAAAGTTCTTTTCCTTGAAGTAATCGCGACCGAGGAAGACGTCGTTTCCCTGTGTTTCGTACTGGATCGGACCCAGGTCGCTCATACCGTATTCGGTAACCATGGCACGCGCGATGCGCGTCGCGACCTGGAAGTCGTTATAGGCACCCGTCGTGACGGTGTCGAACATGATCTCTTCGGCAACACGTCCACCGAGATAACTCGTGATGGTCGCGAGCAACGATTGTTTCGTTTCGAGGAAGCGTTCTTCCGCGGGGACCATGAGGTTGTATCCGCCGGCGCGTCCGCGTGGAATGATCGTGACTTTCTGGACGACGTTGGCATATTCGAGTTTGAGACCGATGATGGCGTGGCCCGCTTCGTGATAGGCGACCGTCTTTTTCTCGGTCGGTGTGAACTTCCGGCTCTTTTTCGCGGGACCCATGCGTACACGGTCCATCGCTTCGTCGAGATCCTGTTCGACGATCATGGTGCGGTTGTCGCGAGCGGCGAGAAGAGCGGCCTCATTCAAGAGGTTCTCGATATCGGCTCCGCTGAATCCGGGGATTCTGTGGGCGAGTTCGCTGTATTTGATGTCGGGATCGATTTTCTTGTTTCGGGCATGGACCTTCAAGATCGCTTCACGTCCGCGTACGTCCGGAAGGTCGATCGTGATCTGTCTGTCAAAACGTCCGGGACGCAACAACGCGGGGTCGAGGACATCGGGACGGTTGGTTGCCGCCATCATGATGATGCCGAGGTTCGATGAGAACCCGTCCATTTCGACGAGCAACTGGTTCAATGTCTGTTCACGTTCATCGTGACCGCCACCGAGTCCGGCGCCACGTTGGCGACCGACGGCGTCGATCTCATCGATGAAAATGATACATGGTGAACTCTCTTTGGCGACCTTGAACAGGTCACGGACTCTCGAGGCACCGACACCGACGAACATTTCGACGAAATCGGAACCGGAGATCGAGAAGAAAGGAACGTTCGCTTCGCCGGCCACGGCGCGTGCGAGCAAAGTCTTACCGGTACCGGGAGCTCCGACGAGGAGAACACCCTTGGGAATGCGAGCACCCATGTCCACGTATTTTTTCGGGGTTTTGAGGAAGTCGATGACTTCTTCGAGTTCTTCTTTTTCCTCGTCACAACCCGCAACATCCTTGAATGAAGCGGTCTTGTCGCGGTTCAGTTTCGCCCGGTTCTTGGCGAAATCGAAAGCCCGGTTGTTCGAACTGTTCGCGTTTCGGAAAATGATGAAAAGAACGACAAGGAAGAGTCCGATCGGCAGCAGATTCAGAAGGACACCCCAGAACGTGATGCCGGAACGCGTGATGATCTGGGTCGAGCCGTCATAGGATTCGACTTCGAGGAGAATCGCATCGGCCTGATCGATCCGCATGACGCTTTCGAAGACGGCGATGTCGTCGTATTTGGATTTGTGTTGATCATAGATGACGCCGGTTACCGTCACGAGGTCGATGTTGTCGCCACCGACCGGTTCATAGCTGATTTCTTCGATGTGTCTGGCATCGGCGGCAGCCTGGATTTCGGATACCGTGAGTTCCTGGGTTTGTTCTTCGAGGGCGTTTCTCAGGAACAGGAAGACGCCGAGGACGATAAAAAGCGTGAAAATCATGATCAGATAATCAGGCTTTTTACGGAATTCGGGTTTTTTCTTTTGTTGTCTGTTGGGATTCGGGTTCATGGGTTACCTCTTTGTTTTACGTTATTCGTCTCTGCGATAGACTTCGGGTTTGAGAATGCCGACATAAGGGAGATTCCGATAGATCTCGTCATAGTCGAGACCGTAACCGACGACGAACGCCTTGGGAATCGTGATACCGACGTAATCGGGAACGAAATCATGCAGCCTTCCGGCCGGTTTGTCGAGGAGTGTCACGATCTTGACCGATGAGGCGCCACGATGGGCGAACAGGTTCTTGATCGTCACGATCGTGTTCGCGGTATCGACGATATCCTCGACGATGAGCACGTCACGATTCTGGATGGACGTATCGAGGTCCTTTTTGATCTTGACGTCTCCGGATGAGGCGATCCCGCCATGGTAGCTGCTTACGGCCATGTACTCCATATCGACGTAGAGGTCGATGTGTTTGGCCAGATCCGACATGAAGGGGACACAACCTTTAAGAAGACCGACGAGTATCGGCCTGCGGTTCTGATAATCCTTGGTTATGCGCGCACCGAGAGTCTGACAGATGTCTTCGATCTGTTCTTCGGATACGAGAATTTCGGCGATATCCTTGTGCATGATTCATTTCTCCTGTTCGACCAAGAAGAAGACCTCGTTTTCGTCACCGAGCGTTTCGTTGAGATAGAAACCGGGGATGTGGAGGATATTGTCTTCGTTGTCGGTGATTATGAGGAGTTCCTTTCTTTTTTCAAGAGGAACTTTTCGGTCGATGAGTAGTTTTTTGAGCTTTTTGTGTCCGTAGGAATAACTGAGCAGATCACCGTCTCGACGGTGTCTGATCCACAACGGAAATGCGAGTTTATTATAACATAGTTTCGTTGCTTCCGCAGTTTTCGGGTCCGAATCATCCAAAAATGTGAAAATAGCCACATTTTCGAAAGAGACCTTCCCGGGTTGAAGTTGGACGCGTTTCTGATTGATCGGTTTCAATCGCTCGACATAGGCTTCATCATAGGATTTGACGAAGGTGTAGCGATTGTTCAAGGGGTGTGTCAGGTTCGGTCGTTTCGAGGCCATGATCGACTTGATCTTCTGAACGACGCGGTAACTGAAGTTGAGATTGTTCTTTTCGATCAGGTAGGCGATCGCGTCGTCCCGGACGGCTTCGTCTTCCTTTAAAAACGCTTTGACGTCGATCTTGTCGCGTTTGATCAGCGTCTTCGATTGTTTCCGGATATAGCGGAACGCGGATGTGACTTGCAGGTGATATTGCCGGATCTGTTCGAGCAGAGCGTCGTTTTCCTGTTTCATGACGGGAACGAGGGCGTGACGATAA
>JAGYNT010000026.1 GCA_018399615.1 Acholeplasmataceae bacterium | reverse complement strand
AAGAACACAATCCGGTGCGACGAACACGGTGGCATCCCCCTGTTTGACATCGAGAAAATAGACCGCATAATCGAGTGCGTATCGATGTTGGAATGCGGCGATGCCAAAAACGGAGAACACGAGAAAAAGACGTCTCAATACGACTTTGAAGTTCTTCGAAACGAAAACGGCATAGAGAAACACGTAATAGACCAAGGTCGAAGCCATACTCAGCGCCGGTAGTTCGAGAACGACCTGACGCTCCCCGAGAACACGCAAGAGGCGTTCGATGGGGGCGATGAGGTGATCATAGAAAGAAACCGCATCCGGAACGAACGTGACGAGAAGTGCACCATAGAAAAACGGCTTTGTAAAGAGAAAGATGAAGATGGGCATAAGTAGGGCTCCCAAAAGAAGAATGCGCGGATAGAAGGGAAGGGTCACACTAAGAACGATCGTTGACAACAAAAGTTTTTGCACATATCCCCCAAGACTTTTGTATGTCGTTTCCGACAGGGAAAAGCTGAAAAGAATGAGAAACGTCATGATGAACCCGTCATGAAACATGTAGTCGATTCTCAAAACGAGCATGACATAGAATACGATGAACAGTCGGTCGAGCCGCGTGTATCGCCAGTCATACTTTCGATTCAACCATGCCAGAAGATACGACAGCGCGATCCGGACCATGCTCATCGAACCGGCCTGGACATAAAGAAAGACGATCAGCACCAAAGCGACCGAAACTTCCTGAACCCGTTTCGAAAGATCCATACGGAAAAACGCGTATCGGATCCCGTCGATCAACGCGTAGACGTGCAATCCGCTCATCGTCAACAGAAACGATATGCCTAGGGAACGAAACGTCTCATCCGTTTCATTCTCGAACGTTTTCTCACCGAGAACATAGGCACGGACATACGAATGGTCGATGAGCTTTTCCTTGATCGTCTGCCGCAGTTGCCAGAACGACCACCGATGTCCGACGCGCTCGATCGTCTCTACTTCAAGATAGCCGTCGATTCCCTGTCCCCGATAGTATCGTCTCGCGTCGAAGCCGAAGGGAATCGTCTGTTTCGAATATTTCGTCACCTGCCCCTGAACGTGAAGCATGTCGCCAACCCGGTATAGATCCATCGAGGTTCTCACATGATAAAGCGCGCCGTCCGATCGGATCGTCAAACGATCCGAATAGGTCATTTTTTCGACATCCGTGACGCGTGCCTGACCATACACGACAGACGCTTCAGACCGCGATTCACGAATCATGTATGCAAAAAAAGGAATCGTGATCAGCACGACCATGACAGGGATGATGAACCGCTTCCGAAAAACCGCCAGATAAAGAATGAACAGAAAGAACGTCCACGGCAACACGACGCCCAACAGAAAGAGTGCCACGCCGATGCCATAGAAGTGAACGTCAACCGACCGTAATGTGCGGACGAATGTTTTCAAGTGTCACGGGCCCGATATGCTTGACGTTGATCAGTTCGTCGATCGTCATGAAATCACCGTTGGCTTCTCTGTAGATGATCAATGACGCAGCGCGCGTTTCCGTCATCGACGGAATCGCGAGCAATTCCTTGAAATTGGCTTGATTGACGTCGACCTTGATCGTCGGCTCCTCAGACGTCTCATCTTCCGATGCGATATGGATTCGCCCATCGGCGTCGAAGATGCGATTCGAAACAGAACCCACATCGGCTTCATCGAGATAGCCTCCGGCATAGCCGATGATATCCTGTTCACCGATCGGACGATAGAAGACGTAGGTACCCGGGAAAACGACCGCCCCTTCGACGACCACGGAAAACGGTTCAAGGACGTAGGGCGGTTCGTTTTCATGAGTGATTTCCTCCTGTCTCGGAAAAAAGACGATGTTCAACACGATCATGACGATGACGATGAGACCGAAGCTCTCTTTTGGCATGATTCATCCCTCCTACTTGATAATAGTCGGGCGATCACGCGATTTACTAAATAAAAAAGCCCGTTATTTCCGGGCGATCACATAGTGCTTGCGGGGGTCGATGCCATCCTTGACTTCGACTTCGAATCCGGTTTCTTCCAAAGCATCCGTGACATCTTTCAATCCATGAACGTATTGGACGATGACATCCGTGCCCTTCTCGACCGAAACCGTATGTCTGATCCGTCTTCCTTTCGTCTCGATCGTCCATCGATAGAAAATCGGATCCGTCTCTTCTTCGAGATACCCATCATAATCCTTGAAATTTGCCGCTTTCGGCAGCTGAATCAAAGAAAATGAAGACCCTCGTCGTTCGGCCTTCCAGAAAAGTCATCTTGAACACGTTTTAAACATGAAATGGTCTGGCGCTAGAACATCTGCACGACCGTAGAGTCGATGTATGCGATAAGCTTCCGGATGTATGACATGATCGTAAACCACTTCCTTTAAACGCTCACGCGCGATCGACAACATCGATTCATCGATGTCCGAAACCGATGGCGTGATGGCCCGCCTTAAAGAGTTCTTTGGAAGAATAGCCGCTCCCGCACCGCATCCGCGATCAGGCCCTGATCCGAAGATGGGGTTTTCCGCCGCAGATCAGAGCGCCTCTGTAACGTCGACATCTTCCATAGGTCATAGACGTGGAAAAACATCAACGCATTCGACATGAAGACAGGTTGTCAAAACCGTAATAACGGCGATCCTCTTCATTGAAAGATGGATGATGACCTCGCGTGCGTGATGAGCACCCATGATCCTCCCTTGCCCTCAACATTAATGCGATCGTGATCTTCGGTTTCTTTTTCTTCAATCGTTGATCGCGGCAGTCGCCTGCCGTTCATTGGTCAATCGCGATGACGAAATAGTCTCTAAAGGTGGTGCCTTTTCAAGATCGTAAACCACTAGGTCCTTGACTTTGGGTCCTTCGAGCGTATCCATGATCTTATCGAGTTTTCCACGATTTACCTCCTCATCATGTCGATAGGCATTAATCTGCTAATGTCAGTTCTTTTCATCTGTGATGGCGTAATCCATAATGATTTTCATGGCCTTCTCACAGGCCAGATCGAGATCTTCGCAAGCCAGGTCGAACAGCGCTTTCGTATCCCACGATGAACGGCAGCTCGGTTCCGCCAGGTCGCTTACGAACACGATCTTTTCGACCGGACTCATGTTCACGCGTCCATAGACGCATGATGGCGTACCGCGTTGATCGCATCCGGATTCGTCACGTGATACTCCGTTTGAAGCGTCATGGACGCGCGTATCGCGTGATAGACCAGCGAGAACCTTTTGATACCGCTGAATCGTTTTTGCCGTCGGAGATTCCGGACGTGAGCTCTTCCGGAGTATATTTTCGTGATAGTCGTGCATAATTTCCGCAATCAAACCACAGCATGCAAATCCGCGCCATGGACCTCGGCGAGTTTCAAAGCCGTTTCATACACACCGAGCGTATGCCGGAATCTTGCCGGATGTTCGATCAGTTTCTTTTTCACATCTCCAAGCATGTGATAAATCATGAACAGCTTACTCCGTCGTGCGGCATGCGCCTCATGCAGCAATTGGCTTTCAACTTTGAAAGGTCCTTCGGCGTGCATCATGCCCATATCGGAAAACGTGATCGATGCTTGCCGCCGAGGCGATGAAACGTCTTTTTCGACCACGTCCGATCGATCGAATCCGCGATTTTTCGCGTATTGACCCGATCCAGTCGAACGCGCTCGGAAAGATAGAAGACGACGGAACGTCGCACGGAGAGATTGGTCACGATGAACAGATCCTCGATCCGGATCGATTGACCGGAATCGAGCGCGTAAGATCCGTGGTCGATCATCTTTGGGATCAGTTTCCGGTAGTCGGCATACTCCATGAACTGATCACCAGGATAGCCCGATGCGATGAAACCCCGGCATGTCATAGATCACGTGGTTTTTCATCACCGGTCCAAACGCGCTTTCGGGTCAGTCCGCTTTTTCCAGGTGCCGATCATCATCGGTCAACGCTTTGAAAATCGTCGTTTTCCGCTATGCACCGTCCCGGATGGATGTCCTTTTCGGGTTGTTCGTCCAGGATAAGCGCCTTGATTCTCGAGGTCCCTTCGGATTTTTGGCCGACATGAGAATGATACGCTCAAGGGGATATGCATCCGTTCGGCCTCGTGACCAGATTTTTTCAAAGCAGATCGAGATTGGTCGAATCAGCGAGAAAAGGTCGACCTGATTGATGATATGAATGACTGTAGCATCAGGCTGATAGCGATAGATCAGATGGGAAAAAAGCAAAGTCGAGATGCAAAACCGAAGCGACCAGGACGAGAATCCGTTATTGCCGAGATTCCGGCGGGTCCTTCGGGTGAAGGTGGGTCCCGCTATGCCATAATCGAAAGGCGGTAACAGGCCTTACGGTACGTACTCTCGAGTCTTTGGCATATCCCGGTGCATGCTCGTCCGTATGTTGGAGTTCGATCCCGCAACCCTTGCATCTAGCGATCGTCGACCATACGCTTTCAGCCTTTCCGAATAGAGTTTGGGCGCACGCTTGCGCATGCGGTTCAAGATCATCGTTTCCAAGCGGCGATTGACCTGGGTAACCCATTTGTCCGAGGATCGTTTGACCGCCTTGACGAGCACGCTCTTCAATCCGAGTCGGTTGCTGACGAAAACATCGGTCCATGAGCTGATCACCGATCCAACGCCGTCTCTTCCGCTTTCGAAGACGTCATCTTCAGTGCTTTTAGGACCGGATTTCCAGCAGCTTTTCGCACGCCAGGGGACACGATTCACGTCGACTTCTTTCAAACGGATTCAACGCGTGCACGGCTGCTGTTCGAGACGATGACGACGAAGCACTATGATGCCCGATATGAACGCGATTTCCCGTTTTGAAGCGCGTGTTCGTCATAGGCGATCAGCGTATTGTCAAGTCAAAAAACAGAATCTGGATCCTTGTTCTTTCAACGCATCGTATTCGATTTCATAAATGGACGAAACGTAGTGGTCCGGGATGAAGAACGTCGATAAAACGGCATTATGATCTCGACGATCTCAATCTTGAAGATACGTCCCGTCCCCGATTTCACTTCGATGCTGCTCGCCATACATTTGTCGAGCAACGCCCTTCCGATCGGTGACTCAATCGATATGCGATTGTTCTTGGGATCAGTTTCGAGACTGCTGATCAGATAGAAAATTCCTTTTCCTTGCCGCTCTCGATATAGCGAATGCGCCTGGAACGCTCTTAAGCAAAGATCGCACTGTGTCGCCTTGATGATCGGGCATTTTTAAGAATGTTCTCGATCTCGGCGATCCATGCCTAAATGCCTGGGCCTGTTCATTGCGTGCGGCATGCTAAGTCGCATTTTCGGACAAGTCGCCTGGGCCGGCTGCCTCTTTGAGGCTTCGAGAAGTTTTCCACCAGCTCGGCGACCGACGGTTCAGCGAGTTCTTCCTTGTACTTGTCGACACCATCCTGTCGGATTGATACGTGTTTGTTTGCTTATTGCCCATGTATCCTTATCCTCCTAAAACTATGTCTGTATAACATTCAAGCAGTGAATTACTATGTTTTCAGTTGTTTTTGATATCTTCGATGTTCGGGCATCAGCTAATCAAATTTTGTCTAATTTTCGGTGGTCGAAAATACGTGTAGGCGTATTCGTGATAGAGCACGTACGTCGTATAGACCGGATCGAGTCGGGCGAGATAGCTGTTGAGGGTGATCTCGTTCTTTTTACGATGATAGCTTCCGAATTTCGACCGCAGATATTTGATCCGTACCGGTAGAATCCTGATGTGAAGCACCTTGAGATTGTCTTCGATCGCTTTTTCGAAATCGGGAAGCGCTTCGCTCATCTCTTGGCCGAAGATCGCCCGTTTGACCTCCGGTATCGACGCATGGGGAAATGTCGCTTTGACGAAATCCTTGCCGACCGTATAGGTGAAAGGTCCCTTTTCCACGATGAAATCATACGTTTTTCCCCATAGGGATATCCGATCGTCTCGCGTCTTGTCCGAAAGTTCGTCCAGACGATCGACGTAGGAATCGAAGTTTTTGAAGATGATCGCTTCGATATCCCCGATGCGCGTCCGTACGTTGGTGGTGACGAGCAGATAACCCGGTTTGACCCGCAGATAGGTATGTTTGTTCTCTTTGAACTCGATCCGGTAGGTAAGCGTGCGTCCGTTCTTCGAGATCGTCTTCATCGTTTGCGTACCATCGCGTTCGGTTCGACCGGAAAGGGAATCTTCATTCGAATCCTCTGCTTCGGATGCGGTGCGACTTCGATCGCGTTCCCGTCTTCGTCGGTCATCCCTTCCAGCAAAAACGATTCGACAGAACCGTCGGTGTGAAGAATCTCGAGCGTCTCTCCGATTTGAAAGTGATTGCGTTGCTCGATGACCGCTTCTTCACTCATGGGATCATAGGATCGCACGAGTCCGATGAAAACCTGCGTGGGTCGCCTGTCGGACTGTTCGAACAACTGTTCTTCCGGACCCGGCATGCCCCGCAGAAAGCCGGCGGCCGCAGGTCTGTTTTCCGCTTTTTGGAGTTCATGGGCATAGCTTTCGAGATCATCGATCCGTCCGTATTGCCGATAGTCGTCGATGATCCGTCGATACGTGCTGACGACCGTAGCGATGTAATGAAGACTCTTCATGCGCCCTTCGATCTTGAGTGCGCTCACGCCGGCATCGATCAGACCGGGAACGAAGGCATAGGCGGATAAATCCTTGGATGCCATGGAAAAGGGTTTGTCATAGGTTTTATCCGAACTCGAAAGTTCGTAGATCCACCGGCACGAATGCGCGCATCCGCCCCGGTTCGCGTCACGGAACGTCATCGTGTCGGAAAGACTGCAACGTCCGGAATAGGACATGCACATGCCACCGTGTACGAAGACTTCGATGTCCGTATCGTCTGTTTTCCCGATCGCTTCGATCTCCGTCAAAGAGAGTTCGCGTGCGAGCACGATGCGTTTGACCCCGCGCCTTTTCCAGAAGGCCATGGCATATCCGTTGGTAACCGACTGTTGGGTCGAAAGATGAATCTCGAGAGACGTATGCCGATGCGCCAGATCGATGATGTAGGGGGATGCCGAAATGACGGCATCGACACCATGGACCTCGAGTGCTTCGAGGTACTCCCTCACGCCGATAAGGTCTTCATCGTGTGGGATGATATTCGTCGTGACATAGACGCGCTTTTTGCGTGCGTGCGCATACTCGGTCGCCTCACGGATATCCTCGAGCGTGAAATTCGACGCGCGTGCACGCAAAGAAAACGACTCGCCGCCGATATAACAGGCGTCCGCTCCGTATTGCAGTGCAATCTTCAGTTTTTCGAGATCCCCTGCCGGGGCGAGCAATTCGATCATGTTCAGACCTCGTTCTTGTAGATCGTCTTTTGAAAAAGAAAGCCTTCATCCCATGTTTCCCCGTAATCCTTTTGCAGTGCAAGAGCCTGCATCCGATCCGGATGAAGGTAGAGTTTCAGGATGCGTAACGCGTACGCATCGTCCTTGAAAATCGTATCGATGATCAACGTGTCGACAACCGAAGATAACTCTTTTTGATGATCGAGCGTGGCGAAAACCCGGCTCCGAAAGACGTGCGTTCCGGCCTGGTCTTCCAGGATGGGATAAGCCTCTTCTGCTCGGAGTTGTTCAAGAACACGCAGATCCTGTCGGTCATGAAGGTCATCCTCGATCGCGTAGTGGGTCTTGTACGTATCGATGAGTTGACGCTTCGAGTAGAACATGTTCAGGTGTCCGTGTCCGACCATGAAGAGTTCATAGGTCTTGGCTCGGCCGATTCTGATGATATCGTCTTTGGTGATTTCCTTGGCGACGAAAGCGCCCTTGACGCCTTCATCGGCGAGCATGTTGAAATCATAGGCGTTCGTAAGAAGCGTTTCCGGATTGTAGATCAGTTCGTATGTGTGTCCAAGTGCTTCGACAAGCCCGAGATCGGCAACGACGATTGCCGTCAGCCCGGCGACGTCGATCCGCTTTAGAAAACGCTCGAAATCCCGAATCATCGGATCATCGAAGAGTTGATTGGCATTGAGATAGATTGCCTTCTTCCTGTCATTCGCAAGCGCGATCAGACGGTTGATTTCCTCTGCCTCGAAACTGCGGCATAAACGCGTCCCGAAACGCGCATTTCCGATGATGATGCCATCGGCATGGTCGAGTAGCTTCCGCGCATTCGATTCCTGAAAAAGCGTAACGATCTTATTCATGAAAGACGCCTCCGTGAAACGCTCATGCCGTCACCGACATGATCGAAAAAAGTCGTTTCAAAACCGTCGTGTTCCCGTAAAAACGTTTTGAACAACGCGATCTTCTTCAACAGTTGACGCGTATGTCTCGAGACGTTTTCCGGTTTCAGATCATGGAAACGCAAATTGTCACAGACGATGATCCCGCGGGGATTCAGATGTTTCTCATACTTCTCGAAAAGACGTCGATACTGCGCTTTGGCGGCATCGATGAAAATCATGTCATAGGTCCCGTTCAGTTCTTCATAAGTCAAAGCGTCCGCGTAGATCAGGCGCACCATGTGGTTCGTATCATAGGTTCTGACGTGCTTTTCGGCTTCGACGATCATGTCGTCCGCGCGTTCGATCGTGTCGACCGACACGCCCAAAGACGCCATGCTGATGGCGCTGTAGCCGATCGCGGTCCCGATCTCGAGAACCGTTTCGACTTCGTTATCCCGGATCAGAGCGAACACGAGTTCAAGACCGTCATCGCTTAGAATCGGAACGTGGTCTCTGATGGCGATCTCCTTGAGTTCCCGAATCATGCCTCGTGCTCGTCATAGAAAGCCTGGAGTACCCGATCGAGCATTTCCCATTCCTCATCGGTTTCGATGTCTTCGAATGTTCCTTCATCCTCGGTCTCTCCGGGGACAAAAACGGCGGCACTCACCTCGCCCGTTTCGACGAATTCGAAAACGACGTAATTCTTTTCATTCGCTTCGTGTGTGAAAAGGATGTCACAGATCGACTCATCGCCGTTCTCGTTCGTGACAAGAATCTGGTTTTCTTTCAGCATGATTATGCTCCTTCCCGTTTACGGTTCATGTAATCAAGATAATTCTGCAAGATCAGGACAGCCGCGAGCTCGTCCTTTTTTTTCTTTTGTCGCTGACGTCTGACCCCACCGTCGATCATGACTTTCAGAGCGCTCTGCGTCGAAAGACGTTCATCCCAGAGAATGACTTCGACCGATCGCTCTTTTTGAATGGCGACCGATACGTCTTCGCTGATCCGACCACGGATTCCGACATCGTTGTTCATGTGTTTGGGATAACCGAGAACGACGACGTCGATCGCGTGTTCATCGATGAGCGAAACGATCCGATTGATCGCTTCCTCGATATCCTCTTTGAAACGATACGTCCCATGCGCCTCGGCGATCAGACCGGACGTGCTCATCGCGACCCCCAATGTCCGACTCCCGAGGTCCAGGCCGAGATATCGTTTCATAGGATTTCGTTGATGGCTTGCATGGCGTCTTCGAAATCGCTCAGATCCTGCGTGCCGCCTTGCGCGAAGTGACCGCGTCCACCGCCGGAACCATGGGTCAACTCGGCCGCTTTTCTGATGAGTTCGGCCGCGTTCCCGCGTGAACTCTTGCAGATGAAGGTCGCCTTGTCATCGCTGATGTTGGCGAGAAAGAGGACCTCACCATTGATTTTATCATAGATCGCATCCACGACCTGTTTGAGCACCTTGGTATCGATCTCCCGGGTCACGATGACCTGACGGCGTGACCGACGGTCTTCGATCAGACGGTCGACGTCCTTGAGGACATCCCGCTGTTTCTCACGCAGACGCGCCTTTTCCTGTTCCTTGACGATTTCCTTGAGTCTGACGATATAGCTCCGAAAATCGATGATGTCCTGATAACTGCCCTTGATCTCGGGCGGTTTCGGGATCTCGGTCTTTTTCATGCCCCGCAACGCCTTATCGGCCAAAGCGTCGACTTCCTTCTGGAAAGGGGCGAGATATGCTTTCATCTGTCCTTTGACATCCGGTCCGGTGACGCCTTCCATCCGATAGATCCCGGAACCGATCGATTCATAGGATGTGATCGCGAAATCGATGATTTCCTTCGTATTGGATACGTGCGTGCCCCCACAGAGTTCTTTGCTCCAACCCATATCGACGACGCGTACGATATCCCCGTACTTTTCGCCGAACAGTGCCTGTGCACCGTATGCCTTGGCTTCTTCGAGCGGCATTTTCCGGATATTGACCGGTAACGGTTCTTCCTTGATGTAGTGCTTGACCAGTTTCTCGATGGCCAGAACGGTCCGGTCGTCTTCGCTTTCGAAATGGTTGAAGTCGAAACGCCAGGCCTTCGGTGCCACTTGCGAACCCTGCTGATGGGCGTGCTTGCCGAGAACATCCTTGATCGCCTGATGGAAGAGGTGGGCCGCGCTGTGGTTTTTGATCGTTTCCGCCCTTTTTTCGGCATTGACGATCGCGAGCACGTCTTCCCCTTCTTCAAAACTCTGATCGACCTGATGAAGGAATTGACCGTTGGGCAGTTTCAAGACATCGGTGACCAGAACGCCATTGATCGTCCCTTCGTCGGCGACCTGCCCGCCACTCGTGGCGTAAAAGGGTGTTTCCTTCAAAACGATTCCCGCGGGAAAAACTTTGATGACTTTCGTTTCGGCTTCGAGCCTGTCGTATCCGATGAACTCGGAGGGTTCTTTGAACGACATATAGGCTTCTTCCTGACTCTTCATGTCACCGATGACATTCCGGGCCTTTCTGGAACGCTCCTTCTGTTTTTCGAGTTCCGCATAAAACCCCTTCCGGTCGACTTCTACGCCTTGTTCTTCGGCGTACTCGACCGTCAGTTCGATCGGAAACCCATACGTGTCATAGAGTTTGAAAGCGGACGCTCCCGAAATCAGGTCGCCTTCCTTTTCAATGACTTCGAGCAGGTGACGCTCACCTTCGCGGATCGTTTCAAAAAACTTCTCTTCTTCTTTTTTGACGATACGCTTGACGATGTCTTTGGTTCGTTGGAGATTGCGATAGAAGACACCCATGACCTGGACGACTTCATCGACGAGCTCAAAGAGAAACGGCTGGTCAAGTCCGAGTTTGAGTCCGTATTTGACAGCCCGACGAAGGAGTCTTCTGAGAACATAGCCACGGCCCTCGTTGGAAAGGATCGCCCCATCGCTGATCGCGAAAACGAGCGCCTTGATGTGATCGGCGATCACTTTGAAAGCCATGCCCTGATCATAGGGCTTGCCGCTGATCGCTTCGATCCGTTTGATGATCGGATAAAAGAGGTCGGTCTCGAAGTTCGTTTCGGCATGTTGCAAAACGCAGGCGAAGCGCTCGAGTCCGGCACCGGTATCGATGTTCTTGCTCGGAAGTTCCGGATAGTCCGGACGATCGAGGGCGGGTTTGGAGTTGAACTGCGAGAACACGATATTCCAGATCTCGATGTAGCGTTCGTTTTCGATATCCTCTTCGATCAGTTCCTTTCCCCGACGATCATATGTTTCACCACGATCGAAGTAGACTTCCGTGTCCGGTCCGCACGGACCGGGACCGATTTCCCAGAAATTGTCCGTACGCGGAATGACGTGCGACGGATCGACACCGCACGATATCCACTCGTCGCGGGCCTCGAAATCATCGGGATAATAGGTGAAATACAGTTTTTCAAGCGGGAATCCGAACCATTTTTCATCGGTCAGAAGTTCAAAACCGTAACGGATGGCGTCACGTTTGAAATAGTCACCGATCGAAAAGTTTCCGAGCATCTCGAAAAACGTATGGTGACGCGCGGTCTTGCCGACATTGTCGATATCATTGGTGCGAATGCACTTCTGCACGTTCGCGAGACGCGGATTGGGTGGCGTCTCCGATCCGTCGAAATATTTCTTCAGGGGTGCGACACCCGCATTGATCCATAACAGCGTCGGGTCGCTCTGAGGAATGAGTGAAACGGACTCCTCGATTCGGTGACCCTTGCTTCGGAAAAATTCGAGCCATGTTTCCCGGATCTGTTCAGCGGTCATGTATCTCATAGATTTCAATCTCCTTTGCAAATAATAAAACGCCCTCAGATCATCTAAGGACGCAATGTTCAATTACGCGGTACCACCTTAGTTCTAGCTACGCTAGCCCTCGAACGTCGTTACGGCCGACTTACCTTTCGCTCCCAAACAGCGTTCATAGGGCCCATGCTCCGTTTTCACCGACCACGAAGTCTCTTTTCCACGAGTTCCTACTACTCCTTTTGTTCATCGCACGTTCATTTTAGCACAACAACAGGCGTTTGTAAAGCAAAAGCATTGCTTTGTCATGCGTTCTCACAATACACTCGATCATGGTTTACGGTATCTTTAGGATCGCAGGTGAATCAACGCTTTGAACACCCGTTTCAATCGTTTGGATGGAGCATTTCATAGTGGAGGATGTCTTCCTCGATATAGGGGCCTCGAACCACTTTGAAACCCAGTTTCTCATAGTATTTTCTAAGGTATGCCTGTCCTGAGATCCGAATGGGATGCCCTTTGATTTCCGCCATCACATCCTCGATCAGACGCCGGGCGATACCTTGGCCGCGATAATCCTTGAGCGTGGCGACACGGCTTAACGCATACTCCTCGAACTTGATCTTCGGTGGAATCAGACGCACATACGATACCATCCGATCACCATCCATGATGAAATAATGGACGCTCTTCTGATCCTTGAAATCGGTATCGAGATAAAGGATTTTCTGTTCCATGACAAAAACCTGGCTACGCAGATCGAGAATCCGGTAGAGTTCCTCTTTGGACAGTTCCGTAAAATGTCTTCTAATCGTTTTTGAAAGCATAGGCGAACACCATCGGAGCACCAAACGATGCCCACAGTCCAATCATGAAGTATCGAAGAGCCGCAAGAACCGTATGTCCCGCGGTCAAATCGTCGAAGAGTGTGAAAAGCACCACGACACCGGTAAAACCGATGATCGTTTTGACGACTTGCGTCAAAAGCGATCCGCCTGTGTCACGATCGAGCAGAAAACGGTCAAGCGCATATCCGATCAGAAACCCGATACCCCCGCCAAGCGCGACTGTGACCTTCGGATCGGTCAGAAAAGCCGTGATCAGAAGAAAGGGGACGATGACGAGCGCCATGATGTGATCGTTTCGATCGATACGCGTCAATACCCGATAACCGAAACAGGCGATGCCATAACCCAGTATAGCACCTGCAAGAACATCGGTCAAGTAGTGTTGACCGAGATAGATTCTCGAAAGCGGAACGAAAACGAGTACGCCGATGGCGGCGTACCTGAAAACGGATCGCCCCGTTTTCCCATATCCGTGCATACCGGTCCAACCGATCACCCCGGCGGCCTGGGCGTGTCCGCTCGGAAACGCATATCCCTCGGTCAGCGTCTCATAGGGACCGGGAACGACGATACCCTCTTCCAGATAGGGTCTCGGTCTGGTGAAAACACCTTTGAAAAAGACGTTCAGACCGGCACTGACCAAGTAGAGAACCACGAAACGAAAGGCGAATTTCCGATCGACCGTCCAATAGAGAACGGCAGCAAGAAAAATCATCATATAGCGATCCCCGACCATGGTCACGACATAGAAAAACCAGTCCAAAACCGGGTTCTGCAAGGATTGTATCGCCTTTACGATCTCAAGATCCATCATGCCTCCTGTTTCAGACGACGCCGAAGCGCTTTTTCTTCGTCTTTCGTGATGTCGATATGGGTATTCGCTTTTGGAATGTTCCATTTTGTACCATCGAGATACCCCCGGTCTTCGAGTTTTTCAAGCATGAGTTTCCCCATGTGATATCCGTAATCCGCTTTTTCCTCGACAACGG
>JAGYNT010000025.1 GCA_018399615.1 Acholeplasmataceae bacterium | reverse complement strand
AGTTCCATGTAGAGCCGCGATTCATCGGTGATCGTCTTCAAAAAATAGGTCGGGAAGGTGATGCTCGAGATGATGTACTCGGTCGAAGGCAGAATGGTGACGTTTTTGATGTGTTCGGTTGCCTTTTTGAGTAATCGATGCCGGATTTCAAACGAAAAAACCGAGCGGTTTTCCTCGACCAGAAAGATGATGACGTCATCGTTTTTTCGAGCTGCCTTCTCGATCAGATAGAGATGTCCGAGCGTGACGGGATTGCAGTTCATGACGATCGCCGCGCGCGATGTTCCTTTTGGGACAAGGTTTTCAGTCATACGCCCGAGTTGTTCGTCGATCGTGTCGAAACGGTTTTCGAGCAAGGCGACAGACGGTGTTTCAGCGACCATCCTGAAGTTGTAGTAAGTAAAAAACTTGACTCCGTCCGGTTTCGTAAAAAGGAAATACTTGTAGATGCCGCGTTCGTTGAGCTTGTGCATGAGTTGAAGGACGACGGTCGCCGTCAGGTTCTCACCACGATAGTCACTTCGGACCGCGATCATCTTGCAGACGTTTTTCTGAAGCGAACCGGTTGCGATCAGAAGGCCGTGGTCGAAGATACCGACGGTATAGTCGACACCTTCTTCAAATCGGAGACCCTCGGCATGAAGCAGGTCCCTGACCAACTCGTATTCGCGTTTGGTTTCGATATCAACCGTTTGGTAGATCATCATGGCCATCCTTTGCGAGATATAGATAATCGGTTACGGATCCGTCACGACCTCGGACCCGTCCGATGACGTGTTTTCGTGAAGTCGTATCCTCCGGCCGACCGGTCATGGCATGGGCGATCGTCATCAGGGTTTCGATCGGTACGATCTTCAGTTTCGAGTGGGCGAGCCCTTCGATCAGGTCTTTTCTGGCCGGGTTGATGGCGATTCCCCGTTCGGTGACGATCGCATCGACCGTTTGACCCGGGGTCGTAATCGTCGTTACGCGTCTTTTCAGAAGAGGCAGACGCGCTTTGATCAGAGAAGTCGTGATAATCGTGAGTTTTGCTCCGGCAGCGGTATCGGCGTGTCCGCCACTTCCGCCGATCAGGTAACCGAAGGAGTCCGTCGTGACGTTGACGTTGAAGTCGAGGTCGACTTCGGTGGCTCCGAGACAGACGACATCGAGTTTGTTTGCGATCGCATCCAAACGATGGGGATTGGCGTATTCCGAGGAACTCATCATGATATGGTTTTCGTTTCGATAATAGGAGGATACCGCCTCAAGATCGAAACATTGGACGTCATAAAGGCGTTCGAAGAGTTTTTTCTCAAACATGCGGACGAGATGTCCGGTAATCCCTCCGGATGCGAAAGACCCCTTGATGTTTCGTTTTTCCATGGTTTCTTCGAGCGCTTTGGCGACCGCGATACTCGTTTTACCGGCTCCTGTCTGGAAAGAAAGACCGTCTTTGATAAACCCGAGTTCATCGATCAGGCGGGCCGTGTCGCGGGCGATCTTCGATTGGATCGGATCACGCGTCGGACTCGTCGTTCCCGAAACGATTGACTCGGCGTCACCGATGCGATCGACGACGAGAACATGATCGACCCGATCACCATCGATATCCGTGATTTCGACGTGATCGACCAGATGATCCGTGATCACGACTTTGTGTCTGGCAAAGAGAAGATCGGGAATGGCGTATCCAAGAGTTCCGCAGGCACTCGGGCCATAGGCTCCCGTGCCGTTTCCGTGCTCGTCCGCGGTCGGTACGGCGATCAAGGCGACATCGATCGGCAAGTCGCCTTCTTCGATGGCGCGGGCTCTGCCCCCGTGCGTATCCATGATGAGTTCGCCTTTCAGTTTCCCGGCAGAAATCGCCCGGGCCACCGGACCGTTTACGTAGTTCGTGACGATGTTCGTGACATTGCCCTTTTCAATGAGTTCGACGAGCGGTTCGTGAATGGGAAAAAGCGAAGAAGGGGCGAGCGTCATGTCGCGCAGGTTTCGCTTCTTGATCTCATCCAAGACCATGTTGATGACGTGATCGCCGTTTCTGAGGTGATGATGAAAGGAGAGGGTCATGCCGTCTTCGATCGGGATGGCGTCAAACAGTTTTTTGATCGATGCGATCCTTTTGTTCATTCGATCAGCCCCCAACGTCTGGCACTTTCGAGTGTCTTTTTTGCCCGTTCGATGATCGGTTTGTCGATCATCTTGCCGTCGATACTGAAGGCACCCTGTTCGATTTTCTCGTGTCTGGCGATGACTTTTCGGGCGAATTCGATCTCGATCTCGGATGGGGAATAGACGCGGTTGATGACGTGGACCTGATCGGGATGGATTGCCGCCTTGGCGTTCATGCCGATCGTTTTGGACGTTCTCGCGTCCGCTTCAAGACCCCTTTCGTCTCTCGTGTCGGTAAAAGGGGTATCGATGGCATCGATACCTTCTGCTCGTGCCGAAAGGACGAGAAGGCTGCGGGCATAGAGGATTTCCTCTCCGGTTTTGGTCCGTTTTGCCATCAGATCGGTCGAAAGGTCCTCGGCGCCGAGTAGAAGACCGGTGACGCGTTTATGGGCGGCGATTTCGTGAATGTCGATCAAACCACGCGCCGATTCGATGATCGGGATAATTTTCGCTTTCTTTTTGATCGCGTGCTCCGTTTCAAAACGTTCGATCAGATCAACGAAGGAAAAAAGTGTCGCGCGCGTCGCTTTCGGCAACATGACACTATCGACTCTGTTCGTTATGAGAATGTTCAGATCCAAGCGATGAAACGCCGTCGTTTCGTCATTGATCCGGACGATGATCTCGCTTTCCGGTTGTTTCAAGGTCTTAAAATATTCGAAGAGAAGCGTGCGTGCCGCGTCCTTGTCATGCGAAGAAACGGCATCTTCGAGATCGAAAATGATGCCGTCGGATTCGAATATGTCCGAGCTCTGAAGCATTCCGGGTTTGTTTGCGGGAATAAAGAGAAGACTTCTACGCATCGGTCTCACCGAGTCTTTCGATCGCCGTATGAAGGCGGGCGCGAATCGTGTAGTCGAGTGCGCCCTTGTCTTCGACGAGGACATAGAGATCCTCGATCCCTTTGGCACGCAACGTTTCTTCGATGACTCTTCTGATCTGTTTTCCGAACTGGGCGTAGACGACGCTTTCGATCTTGATGGTCAGACCTTTTTGTTTGCGAACCGTGACCAGACAATCATTGGATTCCATTGTACCGGCACTTGCAACCATGAAAATCACTCATTTCTTGAACGGATCAGCGCGATGACGCGCTCCATCTCGTTTTTGACGATCATGTACCCCGAATCGACATCCATACCCGGTTTGGCCAGGCAGACATCGGCCTGACAGGCCATGGCGATGTGTGTGGTCGTTTGTGCGGAGATGTTGGTCTCGTTGCACGTGCCACCGGAATAGGCGCCGATGTTCTTGTTCTTGCAGTAGATGATCGCTTCGCAGATGTTGTTGATGCCACCGAGATCCGGGGTCTTGATCTGGATGACGTGACCGGCGCGATTGTCGGCGAAATAGCGGATGTCATCAAGATTGTTGCACCACTCGTCGGCGACGATTTCAACCGGTATGTGCGATTCGTCCAAACGTCTGGTAATCTCTTTCAGAGCTTCCATCGTCCCTTTTCTGTCACCCGTATCGATCGGACCTTCGAGGCGTAATGGGAAGGGTGCGGCCGCTTCACCGAGTTCTTTGATGTATCGCACGATCCGGTCGATGTCGTTGTCGAAAATGATGCCGATCGTGCCGTAGACGTCGACGTGCATGATCGGGACATAGTCCGTGCTCGCCCGGTGTGAGACAATGCGTTCCTTGAGCCACAAAATATAGGACAGGAGGAGCTCACCCCGGTGACCGAGTTTGTCCTCGATATTGTTGATCAGAGCGTGAGGGAGTACGTCGACTTCTTTCAGGATCATCTTGTCGACGTTGTCATAACGGTCATCACCGGTCTGTGAGAAGATCGGAATGCGCGTGATGGGATCGCTCAGACCGTATTCGTCCTTGATGACTTCGGCCATGGTCATGTGTCTTTTTAGTGCGACGGCGTGAAGCAGAGCCTGGGTCAGGCCATAACGGATGGCGGTATGCGTTTTCTTGCCGTTGATCTTGAGATTGTCGAAGGTTTCCGCCATGTCACGGAATGTCGTGACGTCGATACCTTGGAGTTTCGGTACGATCTCACGTTCGATCAAGGGGATGAAGTCATCGGCGAGAAAGAGCGGGTCCCGTCCTCCGGCACCGGAGTACTGAACACTCGCACAGTCGCCCAAAGCGACGCTGCCGTCTTCCAAAACGAGTTGGATCGATATGGCTTCACCGGGAACCCGGATGCCTTTGAAACCTTCGATTTCCGGATTTCCCAGATAGAGAAATCCGTCTTTTTGGGCGTTATGCTTGATGGCTTTCTGATCATCGAAATAAAAGCCCGTGTAGGATTTTGTCAGTAATACGCGTGTGATTTTCATGATTTTTTGTCAGGTCGCCCGATCATCTCGCCTCTGCTGACGGCATAGACATCGTCGATCGTCATCTGGAAGCTGACGGGGCGTCCTTCGGCTTGACCTCTTTCTTTGAGTTTGAGTTTGTGAAAGTCTTTGATTTCTTCGGTCATCGCGAGATCACCGAAGTCGAGAATGCGGATGCATCCCTCATTGTCACGAGCGGGGAGCACTTTGTTCGCGGTATGCTTGCTCGGAGCGAACGGAACGTCGATGATACCGAGTTCGAACCCTTTGATCACGCCGGTGGCGAGATCGTTCTTCCCGACATCATAGATCGCGTTCATGAGGGCGTTGACCTCTTTTCTGATGATCTTCCGCTCATCCGAGAGTGTGACGGAAGAAGGGAATGCCTGATCCTTGAGAAGCGTTACGATGAGCTTCGATTCCTTGATGCCGGCCGCGTTGACTTCCTTTGTCGGAACACCGGAGGATTCGGAGGTCGTCTTGGTAATCATCTTGGTCGCCTTGGCGAGGGCTGCGACCGTTGATGCGAGACCGATCAGTCCGCTCGCCCGGGCGGCATCCTTCGGGAATCCGCCCATCCATTGATGGAAGACCGTCGTGATCTGCATGTTGTCATAATGGAATTTGTCGAGATATTCGTTGGTGAGTTCTTCGAGCATCTGCAAGGCCGCGACATCCTGGACGACATTGCCCGATTGTCCGTAACCGACCGTGATGTTCTTGACCCCTTGTTCGGCGGCGAGAAGGGCTTCGATGATGCCGATCGTAATCGCGATCGAAGGGGGAACGAGCGTTCCCGTCAGCGGACCGAAAGGCTCACGATTGAGAGAGATGCCCTGCTCTTCATAGTAACCGACAAGACGGTCACAGTATTGCCAGTAGTAAAGCGAATCGGCCAGCGAGATGTTTTTCGCATAAGGGATGTTGTAACTGATACCGCCACCCTCGTTCGATGTCCACCCCGAAGCGTGGGTGATTTCCGCCAGAAGCCTGGCATCGGGCGTTCCGTGACGCGTCTGAAGCGGTGAATTGAGTGACTCGAAGACGTGCATGCACCCGCTGATGCCGTGATTGACGGCAGGGAACCCGTTTAAAAAGGATCGTCCTTCCTGCTCGCTGATCTTGACGCCTTCCTCGGCTTCCTCGTAGTGGTTGTGCCTTGTGTAGGAATCGATGGTGGATGGCAGAAAGTCAGCACCGGCCTTTTCAAGAAAGGAAAGCAGTTCGATATGCTTGTCGATCCCGGCGACACCGGCTCGCGGCTGTACATAGGTTCGTCCTTCCTGTTTGGCCTGAAGCAGTTTCTTGGCGAAGTTCTTATGGTCCGGAACCTGTTTCAAATATCGGACGGCTTCGTTCAGATCCAGTCTTTCATCCTGGCCGGTCGGCCAGGCTTTCAAGACGTCCTTGCGAACGCGCATAAATTTTTCAGTGGACCATTTTTTGTTGACAACGATCATTTTTCGTCGGACTCCTTTAGTCGATACATGCGTTTTTTCATGATGCGTAGGGCGATATCCGGATATTCGAGGCTCAAGAGACCCATCGCCGAGAGGATATAATCCCGATCGAGCAGATATTCCGGATCTTTTGGTCTGAGTTCCATGTGTTTTGTCTGGTCTTTGGCCGCAAAGGAGAGAACTTTGACAGGGTCTCTGCTGCTGATGACGACACCACCGGTTCCGACGACATATTTCGTGTCGGTCAAATCTTTCCCCGTCTGATAGTACATGATTCCCATCGGCGTATAAACACCCTTGAGATTGCCGACGTGTCTGGCGACCGCGGTATCGATGCACTTCGAGGACAGAACGTCATCGACCTCGTAGTCATGGTCGGTTTCAGCAATGAAGTCGACGTTCTCGCGTCTCATTTTCGCTTCTTTCTCGATATCGATGTTTCGTTTTTTGAGTTGTGTTTTCTCGGAAAGCGCCATCGCCTCGAGAATGCCGAGCGCCGAGTAACGCATACCGAGGTCCCCTTCGACCGTCCGCTTCGCGAACGGTTCTTCGAGTCCGCTCAATAGGACGTGAGCCTGACTCGGATTGCCGTCGCTCATAGAATAGACGTCCGTGGTTGCACCACCGACGTCAACGAGTAGAAGGTCGCCCAAACCCTCGTCATCGGCGAACCCCTTCGAAAGAAGTTCGGCAGCGAGTAAGACGGCGTTGGGTGTCGGGAGTACGACCTGTCTGATCTTGCTTTCGATCCGCTTGATTCCCTTCGCTTCGATGATGTTTCGAACGAAGATTTCCTTGATCTTGTCACGAGCGCTCTTGATGTTTAGGACATTGAGCCTGGGCATGACGTTCTCGCAGATATAGAACTCCTTGTTTCCGTTAGAAAGGATCTCTTCGATTTCATCGACGGCATCCTTGTTTCCGGCAAATACGATCGGAGCCTTGATCGACGATTTGGCGAGCTGTTTCGCGTTGTGAATGACGCATTCCTTGTTTCCGCCATTGGCGCCGCCGGCGAGTAAAATGATGTCGATGTTCTTATCGACGATCTGCTTGAGTTCACCATTGTTGATGTTGTGGGAAAGGACGAGTTCGACTTTGGCTCCCGCACCGAGACAGACGCGTTTCGCGGCTTCCACGGTAAGTTCTTCCACGAGTCCCATGGCGACCATCTTGAGACCGCCAGCGGCTGAAGAACAGGCGATGATGTTGTCGAAGACGATATCATCTTCCATCTTTTTTTCCAGGCGCACGAGCGCGTTCTGATAACCGATTGAAATATCGGTGTCGACGGTCGTGAGAGCCTTGGATGTGGCGATGATCGATTCATTTTCGAGATCGACTGCGGTCAGTTTGGTAAACGTCGAGCCGAAATCGACCGCGAGATAATAGCGCATTCTTAAGCCCCCAAGTCTTCCTTGATCTGGTCAAGAACGTCTTCGATCGCGACTCCGGGTGGATAGACACGGTCGAATCCCATATCTTTGAATCGCTTTTCGACCTCCTCGACATCCTGTTCGCCGATTACGATATTTCCGCCGACATAGAGCAGAACGTCGTCGAGACCCGCTTCGTTGCATTTGTCTCGCATGCCGCGACAATCGAGTTCGCCGTGGCCGTAAAGGGACGAGACCAAAATTAAAGGAGCTGATGTCTCAATCGCTGCGTTAATGAAGTCTTCTTGTGACGCGAGAACCCCGACATTGGCTACATTATAGCCTGCTTTGGTCAACGTGTACTCGATGATTCGATTACCAACAGCATGGACATCGGCTCCGATGACGCCGATTACGATAGATTTCATGTGTGTCCTCCGTGATGTGCGTGTGTTTTTCTTGGTGTCGGATGATGTGAAAACATTTCATATTGTAACGCTTTTCGAGGTCGATTGCAAGGGTAAAATGCCTTTATTAAAAGATTTTTTATTACAAAGTGCGTATCTGCGTTAAAAACGCTTTCATACATCTTGATTGTAATACAGAAAAGGTGCAAATGCAACCGTAATTCTCATTTATTATGACTTTTTCTGTGTTATAATCGAGGCAGGAGGAGATATGAGAAAAATAACACAAAAAACCATTCGGGAAGCCGTGACGAAGATGGCTCTCGATGCCAATTTCGATATTGGCAAGACCTTTTTGGATCGGTTGAAAGAAGCGATGAAAAAAGAGCGCTCCGAACTGGGAAAGACGGTGCTCGGACAGATCATCGAAAACGATGAACTCGCCCAAAAAAACAGCGTACCGATGTGTCAGGATACGGGTCTTGTCGTTGTCTTTCTTGAGATCGGATACGATGTCCGGATCGAGGGCGATATCTATCAGGCGATCAATGAAGGAATCAAGTCCGCCTATCGCGACGGATTTTTACGAAAATCCATCGTCTCGGATCCGCTCGAGCGGATCAATACCAAGGACAACACACCGGCGATCATCCATACGAAACTGATCGAAGGCGATCGGATTCATATCACGCTCGCACCCAAGGGAGCGGGTAGCGAGAACATGAGCCTCGTCAAGATGCTCATGCCGAGCGACGGCGTCGAGGGGATTGAAAAGCTGGTGCTCGATACCGTTTTTCAGGCCGGAGGGAAACCTTGTCCGCCGATTACGGTGGGCATCGGGATCGGCGGCAATCTCGAAAAGAGCGCTTTGATCGCCAAAGAAGCGTTGCTGCGTGAAATCGATGACGTCAATCCGGATCCCAGACTGCGGGAGCTCGAAGAGAAATGGCTCGATAAGATCAACGAACTCGGTGTCGGACCGATGGGCTTCGGTGGAACGACGACGGCTCTCGCCGTGAAAATCAAAACCCACCCCTGCCACATCGCATCCCTGCCCGTCGCGATCAACATCCAGTGCCATGCGGCACGACACAAGAGCGAGGTGATCTAAGTGATACGCAAACTGAAAGCACCGCTGAGCGAATCGGATCGCAAGCTCCTGAGAGCGGGCGACATGGTCTATCTGACGGGGACGATTCTGACCGGAAGAGACCAGGCACACAGAAGACTCGTCGAGGCACTTGAAAACAATGAGAAACTGCCGGTGGAAATCGACGGACAGGTCATTTACTATACCGGACCGACTCCGGCACCCAAAGGACGCGTCATCGGTTCCTGCGGACCGACGTCGAGCTATCGCATGGACGCCTATTCGCCAAAACTGATGGAAAACGGTTTACGCGTCATGATCGGCAAAGGCGATCGGTCAGAATCATTCATCAAGGAACTGATTCGGAACGAAGCGGTCTATCTGCAAGCTGTCGGTGGTGCCGGTGCGCTTCTGGCCGAGCGGGTAAAAAAGATGGAGGTCGTCTGTTATGAGGATCTCGGACCTGAGGCGATCCATCGGCTCGAAGTCGCGGACTTTCCGGCGATCGTGACCTATGACATGTATGGCGGAAACCTGATCAAAGAGGGTGTGTCACGATTCAAAGTGGACTCGAGTTCCGGAGACGGTCGATGATCGTCTTTCGAAACGTGACCTATGCGTCGTTTTTGAACATTGAGGACCTTGTGATCGAACAGGGAAAATTCACCGTCTGTATCGGTTCGAGCGGCAGCGGCAAGACGACCATGCTCAAGCTGATCGTCAAACTGATCGAACCGGCTACGGGAACCATAACGTTTCACGGTGAAAATATTCACGATCTCGATACCGTGCTTTTGCGCAAACAGATCGCTTTTCTCCCACAAAAAACCTATGTCTTTCCCGGCTCGATCGCAGACAATCTCAAGGTCGGACTCGATTATCACGGAATCGTCAAATGGGACGAAGACCTTTCGAATGTTCTTGAACGCGTGCAACTCAAGAAGAGTCTTGAAGATGATGCGAAACACCTTTCGGGAGGTGAAGCGCAGAGGCTCGCCCTCGCCCGCGTTCTTCTCCTCGATCCGGAAGTCCTTCTTCTCGATGAGCCGTCGAGTGCGCTCGATCTCCAGAGTGAACGGGTTTTGATGGAGATTCTGAAAGACTTGAATGAGAAACAGAAGAAGTCGATTCTGATGGTCACACATCGTCTTGAAGTCGCCGAAGCGTACGCCGACAGAATCGTGGAGATCGGAGGTGCGTCACGTGACGATTGAACTCGAAATCATCCGCGTTGTCATCGCCTACGTTTTCGTCGTCGTTCTTTTTTTCGTGCTCAGAAAAAGAGGGATCGGCCGAGAGCGTCTGCTGATCATCGCGACGATTCGCATGACCGTGCAACTCATTTTGACCGGATACCTTCTGATCTATCTCTTCGACAATCCCCATCCCCTATGGACGTTACTCGTCATCCTCGTCATGGTTCTTTTCGCGATTTACACGATTTTCAAGAAGTTTCCGGGTGAACTGAGTGTCAAACTCAAACGGGTCATCGCCCTCTCGCTACCGCTCGGCGGGTTGCCCGTCCTCATCTTTTTCCTACTCGTCGTCATCGGAATCGAACCCTACTTCGATCCGCAATACGTCATTCCCATCACCGGCATGATCATCGGCAACAGCATGACGGGAATCAGTCTGGGCCTTCATACGATGATCAAGGGCATGCAGGTCGAACGTGAAGCGATCGAGGCACACCTGTTGCTCGGAGCCACGCCGAAACAGGCGAGCAGAGACCTGATCAATCACGCCTTCGACAACGCCATCATGCCGACGATCAACAGCATGCTCGGCATGGGCATCATCTTTTTGCCGGGCATGATGACGGGTCAGATTCTTTCAGGTGTCGTGCCGACGATGGCGATTCAGTATCAGATCGTCATCATGCTGGGGATCCTGTCGAGTGTTTCCGCGACCACGTTTCTCGTGTTGAGAATCGGCGCGATGACCTTTTTCAAAAACGACATGTTGCTCGATGTCAAAAAGCATGCGAGGCGTCGAAACGGTCAATCGTAAAAGGAATATGCCCGAGACGGTCAAGAGACCGTCTTTTTCATATCCGCGGGTCGCAGGAAACAGATGAAAGGGCACGACAATATAATCATAATCTTTTTAAACTGCCTGTAGCGCTTACATTTTAGGGTCCTCACATGGTATAATCTTAGTAAATGGAAGCGAAAGGCATGAGCACATGTATCGGATAATCGACAAACAAAAACTCGCACCGACCATCCGTAGAATCGTCGTGGAAGCACCCTATGTGACCCGCCATGCAAAGGCCGGTCAGTTCATCATGCTCAGAGTCGAAGATGAAGGGGAACGCATACCGATGACGATCGCGGACTTCGACCGAAAGAAGGGAAGCGTAACGGTCATCTACCAGGTCGTCGGAGCGACGACCAAGAAACTCGACCAACTCGAAGCCGGTGATGAGCTCCGCGATTTTGTCGGACCACTCGGCCGACATTCGAAGATCGAAGGACTGAAAAGGGCCCTGGTCATCGGAGGTGGTGTCGGATGTGCGATCGCCTATCCGACCGCCAAGGCCTTGTTTGAACAGGAAACATACGTGGATGCGATCATCGGTTTTCGAAACCGGGAACTCGTCATTCTCGAGGATGAGTTCGTTCGGGTCACAGACCATCTCGATGTCATGACCGATGACGGCAGTTACGAAAACAAGGGGTTCGTTACCGATCGACTCAAGGAAGTGCTCGAAGCCGGCACACGATACGACGAAGTCTTCGCGATCGGTCCTGTGATCATGATGAAACGCGTGAGCGAGATCACAAAACCGTATGGGATCAAAACGACCGTGAGCATGAACCCGATCATGGTCGATGGCACAGGCATGTGTGGCGGGTGCCGCCTCACGGTCGGCTCAGAGACGAAATTCGCCTGTGTCGACGGTCCGGAATTCGACGGGCATCAAGTCGACTTCGACGAAGTCATGCGAAGAAACCGGATGTATGCCGATGAGGAAAAAAAGCGATACGAAAAGACGTGTCGTCTGTTCAAGGGGAATTCACATGATCAATAAGGCCATGGAAAAAGAGATGATGCCCGTTCAGGAACCGGAAAAACGCATTCGAAACTTCACTGAAGTCGCGCTCGGTTATACCGAAGAACAGGCGATCAGGGAAGCGAACAGGTGTCTCGAGTGCAAGCACAAGCCATGTGTGAAAGGATGTCCTGTCGAAATCGACATACCGCGGTTCATCAGAAAAATCAAGGAAGGCAAGTTCGAAGAAGCCTTCTGGGTCATGAATGAAGAGAGTTCGCTAACAGCCGTCTGTGGCCGGGTGTGTCCGCAGGAGACACAGTGCGAAGCGCTCTGTGTCCGGGGAATCAAGGGAGAGCCGGTCGCGATCGGTCGACTCGAACGGTTCGCAAGTGATTATCACTATCGCAATCTGAAGAAACGTGTTGTTAAAAAGAAGGCCCATCTGGAAAAAGTGGCTGTTGTCGGCTCGGGACCGGCGGGATTGAGTTGTGCCAAGGATCTCGTGCACAAAGGGTATGATGTCACGATCTTCGAAGCGCTTCACGTCCCCGGGGGCGTGCTCGTCTACGGTATTCCCGAATTCCGGCTCCCGAAAAAAATCGTAGCAACCGAAATCGACGCGTTGATCGAAGAGGGCGTCAAACTGGAAACGAATGTCATCATCGGCAAGACGCTGACGATCGATGATCTGTTCGAAGACGGATATCAGGCCGTTTTTCTCGGTACCGGAGCTGGGTTGCCGCGCTTCATGAATCTGCCGGGTGAAAACCTGAACGGCGTGTTTTCCGCCAATGAGTTTCTGACGCGCGTCAACCTTATGAAAGCATACCATGAGATGAGTGCGACACCGATTCAGATCGCGTCGAGCGTCGCCGTCATCGGTGGTGGAAACGTCGCGATGGATGCGGCGCGTGCCGCGCTCAGACTCGGGTCGAAGAAGGTCTATGTCGTCTACCGCCGTTCGGAAGCCGAATTACCCGCCAGACGTGAAGAAGTGCATCACGCCAAAGAAGAAGGCATCGACTTCAGGTTGCTGGAAAATCCGGTTCGCATACATGGGGATGAAAAAGGAAACGTCCGATCGATCGAACTCGTCAAGATGAAACTCGGTGAGCCCGATCAATCGAACAGACGAAGACCGATCCCGATTCCCGGCAGCAACCACACGCTCGACGTGGGATCGGTGATCATGGCGATCGGCACCTCTCCCAATCCGATGATCACGAGCGAGACCGAAGGACTCGAACACGACAAGTGGGGATGCATCCTCACAACCGACAGTTCCGGTCTGACGACACGAAAACACGTCTATGCCGGAGGCGATGCGGTTACCGGATCGGCAACGGTCATTCTCGCCATGGGTGCGGGGAAAAAGGCCGCACAGGCGATCGATACCATGCTCGAGGCCGAAAGGAAGAAAGATCATGCGTGAAAAGACGATTGGAAAACGAAGCGTATACGATAACGCGTTTCTCTCGATCCATGAGGACGACGTGTTGCTTAAGGACGGCAAGCAAGCCACGCGGATCGTCATCGACCATATCGGCGCGGCTTGCGTGCTACCCATCACCGACCGGGGCGAAGTCCTTCTGATCGAGCAGTATCGTTATCCGCTCGATGAGATCGTCTACGAGATACCGGCCGGAAAAAAAGATGAAAAAGAAGAATCCACCCGTGCTTGCGCGATGCGTGAACTTGAAGAAGAAACGGGTTATCAAAGCGAAAAACTGATTTTTATCTATGAGATCTACCCGTGTGTCGGTTACAGTAATGAAAAAATTGATTTCTATCTGGCACTCGATGCGAAGAAGATCGATCATCCGAGGTCTCCCGATGGTGACGAGTTCATCAACGTCATCGGTTGCGACAAAATGAAGATCGTACGTCTCTTCGAGGACAAACGCATCAAGGACGGCAAAACGATCATCGCCCTGCAACACTATCTCAATCACTATGACTCGATCATGGAATCGGTCGAAAAGAAAGGTTGATTCTATCGATGCGCATCACAGAACACCCGATTCTCACCTTTCCGAAAAGAGAAAGGATTCCCTTTTCATTCAACGGGAAAACGATATACGGTCTTGAAGGCGACACGATCGCATCCGCGCTGCACGCCAACGGGATTTTAAAACTGTCTTTCAGTATCACGCATCACCGTCCCCGCGGTTTTTACTGCGCGATCGGAAACTGTTCGTCATGTCATATGACGGTCGACGGAATACCGAACGTCAAGACATGCATCACGCCGCTCGTAGCCGGTATGGATGTTCGCCGGCAAACCGACAAAGGGGTGATCTCGTGAAAAAGCGCGACCTCATCATCATCGGCGGGGGTCCCGCCGGACTCGCTTGTGCGAAAATCGCACTCGAGTCGGGATTGACCGTGACGTTGATCGACAGAAACCCTTCACTCGGCGGACAACTGACCAAGCAGACACATAAGTTCTTCGGATCGAAGGAACAATATGCGAAAACAAGAGGGTTCGACATCGCTTTCAGACTGATCGATGAAATCAAGGATCATGAACGCCTGGACATGCTTCTTGGAACCCATGTCGTCGGCCTTTATTCCGATCTCGTCGT
>JAGYNT010000024.1 GCA_018399615.1 Acholeplasmataceae bacterium | reverse complement strand
GCAAGCTCGAGAATCTGATTGAGACCTACCATCTGAACGTCGATCTCAACGCGTATATCAAGGATATCAGCGTCGGTCAGCAACAGCGCGTCGAAATATTGAAAATGCTCTATCGCGACAGTGATATCCTCATCTTTGATGAGCCTACGGCCGTTCTGACACCTCAGGAAGTCAAAGAACTGATGAAGATCATGCGAGGGTTCGCCAAGGAAGGCAAGACGATCATCCTGATCACCCACAAGCTCAACGAGATCAAGGCCGTCGCCGACAACTGCACGGTCTTAAGACGTGGCAAAGTCGTCGGAAGTGTCCCGGTCGAATCCGTATCGATCAAGGATATGGCTGAGATGATGGTCGGACGCGAGGTCGTTTTTACGACCGACAAGAAACCGAAAGAACCCGGCGAAGTGATTTTTTCCGTGGAGAAACTGTCGCTCGAAGGGAAAAGCAAACGGATTCTTTCCGACATCACGTTCCACGTCCGCAAGGGTGAAATCGTCGGGATCGCCGGTATTGACGGCAACGGACAGACGGAACTCATTCAAGCGATTACCGGTCTATCGACACCATCGAGCGGATCGGTTTTCATGCATGAGAAAGACCTGACGAAAGCGACGATACGCAAACGATATCAGGAAGGGATTTCGCATATCCCGGAAGATCGTCAGAAACACGGCGTGATCCTCGATTTCGACCTCGCCAACAATCTCGTCTTGCAAAATTATTACCAACCAAAATACCAAAACAAAGGTTTTCTCAAGTTCAAACGGATCTACGACCATGCATCCGAGGTCATCGAACGCTTCGATATCCGCAGTGAAAGAGGAGCGAAAACGATCGTCAGAAGCATGAGTGGTGGAAACCAGCAGAAATCAATCGTCGGTCGTGAGATCGATCGTGAGCACGAGCTGCTCATTGCCGTGCAACCGACACGAGGTCTTGACGTCGGTGCCATCGAATACATCCACACGCAACTTTTGGCCGAAAGGGATCAGAACAAGGCGATTCTGATGGTTTCTCTTGAAATCGATGAGATCATGAGTCTCTCGGATCGCATTCTCGTCATGTACGAGGGTGAGATCGTCGGTGAACTCGATCCGAAACGGACGACCGTCAACGAACTCGGTCTCTACATGTCCGGAGCGAAGCGGGGTGAGATCGGTGGCGCATAAGACAAGCGATTACATGACACGCATGAAACGGATTCTAAAAAATTTCTACACGACCGTCAAACCCAGTCTGATCGCCGTTCTTTTCGGTCTTCTGATCGGTTTGATCATTCTGCTCATTTTCGATTATCGGGAAGCTTTTCCCGCCTTGTTCACGCTACTCGGTGGCGGGTTCAATTCCGGTTTCAAAGGATTGGGAGATACGCTCTATCGGGCGGCACCGATCATTCTGACCGGCTTGGCCGTGGCATTCGCTTTCAAGACCGGACTCTTCAATATCGGGGCATCCGGACAGATGATGCTCGGTGCCTATATGGCCATCCACGTCGGAGTCCATTGGTCGATGCCTGCCCCCTGGCATTGGATCGTCGCGCTTCTGATGGGTATGATCGCCGGTCTTTTATGGGGGTTCATCCCCGGCTTGCTCAAAGCCATCAGCAACGTTCACGAAGTCGTGACGTCGATCATGATGAACTATATCGCGGGACACCTTCTGATTCATCTGATCAAAACCAACGTCTACAATTTCAATCAGGCCCGTTCGCTCACGATCCAGAAAACGGCACAACTTCCATCCTTCGGCCAACTGTTTTCCGGTTCTCAGGCAAACATCGGAATTCTGATCGCCATCGCCATGGCGATCATCGGACACATCGTCATTCATAAAACGACCCTCGGATACGAACTTCGCGCCTCGGGGTTCAGTATCCACGGCAGCGAGTATGCCGGGATGAACACGAAGAAGAACATCGTGACCGCGATGTCCATATCCGGCATGTTCGCCGGATTGGCCGGCGGGATCGCATTCCTTGTCGTCGGTAAAACCATCGGAACATCCTTTGAAATCTTCGGTGAAGGATTCGACGGAATCTCGGTCGCCTTGCTCGGACTCGGTGAACCGATCGGCGCACTGTTCGCAGGACTCTTTCTCAGTCACCTGCGCATGGGTGGCAACTACATGCAGATCTATAGTTTCGAACCCGAGATCATCGATATCATCGTTTCCGTCATCATCTATGTGACCGCGATATCGGCAGCACTCCAGGTCGTTTTGAAAAAACAGCGCGAACGCATCAGGGAATGGCTCAAAATCGGCAGACATGAGGAGGAAATCGACTGATGGAAGTCTTCTACCAACTCATCCAAAACACATACATCAGCGCGATCGCGCTATTGATCGTCGCCCTCGGAGGATTGCTTTCCGAGCGCAGCGGTGTCACGAACATCGCCCTTGAAGGGATCATGCTGATGGGGGCATTCGTCGGCATCTGGGTCATTCGTGATCTCGAAAACAGCGGAGCGTTGCCGACGCAGATGATCTATCTGGTCGGGATTCTGGTCGGAGCGGGAACCGGTGCGATATTCGCCATGGCACACGCCTACGCGTCGATCTACATGAAAGCCAATCAGATCATCAGCGCGACGGCTTTGAATCTTTTCGCCCCCGCATTCGCCGTATTTACGGCGCGCGTCATCCAAAACGGGGCGCAGGTTCCGTTTTCATCGGTATTCATGGTACGCAAAGTACCCTTTCTCGGGGATATTCCCTTGATCGGCGATTTGTTCTTCAAGCGCGTCTTCATCAGTTTCTATATCGGACTTTTCCTTTTGGTCGTCATCACGCTCCTGCTTTACAAGACGAAGTTCGGTCTGAGGCTTCGGTCGTGTGGGGAAAATCCGCATGCCGCCGACTCGCTTGGCATCAACATCTATCGTCTCCGTTTCATCGCCGTCACCCTATCGGGGGTGTTCGCCGGCATGGGCGGTGTGATCTTTGTTGCGACAACATCGACGGAATTCAATTCCTCCGTTGCCGGGTTCGGATTTCTCGCACTCGCCGTCCTCATTTTCGGGAACTGGCGACCCTTGCGCATCGTCTTCGCCGCCTTTTTCTTCGGATTCATGCGGACGATCGCCTCATCCTATACGATCATACCCGTTTTGAACGATCTCGGTCTCAAACGCGAGTTTTACAATATGATTCCCTATATCGCAACCATTCTCATCCTCGCATTCTTCTCGAAGAAGAGTCGGGCTCCCAAAGCCGTCGGTCAGGTCTATGACCAGGGTCAGCGGTAAAGACGAAGAAAAATCACACCCATTTCGTCTTCATGACGCCCTGGATCCCGGCCACGGACAGCCAATCGATGACCGTTGTCGATCCCGGGAGACGGATGGAGCGCGCGTGATCGAAAGAATGCGCGAACAACCGTCAAAATGAATGTTTTCAATTGACATTCTTGTCGTCTTAAGTTAAACTATTCATGTTGTACCACATAGAAGAGGTTTTTAAACGCGCATGCGCGCTACCTCAATAGTGAGTCTTCACACATAAGGAGGTGTAACAACGTGTACGCAGTCATTGAAACAGGCGGTAAACAAGTACGTGTGACCGAAGGTCAGGAGATCTATGTCGAGAAAGTCACGACGGATGTCGACAAGATCCATACATTCGAGCGAGTTCTCATGGTCGGTGGTGAAAAGGTGATCATCGGATCACCGGTCGTCGAAGGCGCAAAAGTAACCGCCAAGGTCATCAAGCACGGACGAGGCAAAAAGATCATCGTCTTCAAGTACAAGCAGCGCAAGAAGTACAGACGCAAGCAAGGCCATCGTCAGTCCTATACGAAACTCGTCATCGAGTCCATCGTCATCTGATGATCAGGGCCAGATTCACTCATGTCGATCAGACGATCCGAAAGATCACGATCAAAGGTCACGCCAGACAGAACGAAAAAGGCAAGGACATCGTCTGTGCCGCAATCTCGACCGCGATCATCGTCACGATGAACGCGCTCGAAAAACTCGATCGAAACGAATCGTATGCGTGCATACTCGAAGATGGTTATTTCCAAGTGACCGTTGATCGAAACGATGAGATCGTCGAAGGGTTGCTCGCCAATCTCGAGCATACCGTCAAGGAAATCGAAAACGATTATCCGAAATATGTGAACTATCAGAAGGAGGAATAACATGTTCAAGCTCAACTTACAGTTATTCGCATCGAAAAAAGGTGTAGGTTCGACTCGAAACGGACGCGACTCCGAATCCAAACGACTTGGTTTGAAACTGTCCGACGGACAGTACGCCAAGGCGGGTGCCATCATATACAGACAACGGGGAACGAAGATTCATCCTGGCCACAACGTCGGTCGGGGCGGCGATGATACGCTTTTCGCCACGATCTCCGGACGCGTCAAGTATGAACGCAAGGGACGCGATCGCACACAAGTATCCGTTTACGAAGGATAACTCGGTTATCCTTTTTTCTTGTCTTTGAAAAGGAGTTGTACGTATGGCATTCATCGATGAAGTATATTGCGAACTCTTCGCCGGCCGTGGCGGAAACGGCATGGCCTCTTTTCGACGTGAGAAATACGTTGAATTCGGCGGCCCATGGGGTGGAAACGGCGGTCATGGCGGCTCCATCTATTTCATCGGTGATGAAGGGAAACAGACGCTGGCGGACCTGCGCTACAAGAAACATATTCGTGCCGACCAGGGTGAACACGGAAAATCGAAGGGCATGCACGGAAAAAACGCCGAACACACCTACATCCGCGTCCCGCTCGGCACGATCGTATATGACGAGAAGAAAACCCGTTTCATCGGCGAAGTGACGCATCATGAAGAAAAACTGCTCGTCGCCAAAGGCGGCAAGGGCGGACGAGGCAATATCGATCTCAAAACGCACCGCAATCCGGCTCCCAACATGGCCGAAAAAGGTGATCCCGGTGAACACGTGAAGATCCATGTCGAGCTCAAAGTGCTCGCCGATGTCGGACTCATCGGTTTCCCGAGTGTCGGCAAGTCGACGCTCATTTCCAGATTATCGAACGCCCGTCCCAAGATCGCTTCGTATCCGTTTACGACGCTAAGCCCCAATCTCGGCATGGTCGAAGTCGAGGACCGTTCGTTCGTGCTCGCGGACCTTCCCGGACTCGTCGAAAACGCGCATCAGGGTTTCGGTCTCGGTATTCGCTTTTTGAAGCATATCGAGCGTTGTCGCGTCTTCATTCACGTATTGGACGCCTCGAGTGATGATCCGGGAAAGGATTATCAGAGCATTCGAAAAGAACTCGAAGCCTATGACCCGAGTTTGCTTGATCGACCGGAGATCATCGTCTTGAACAAGATCGATCTGTGCGAAGAGCGCGTGCCTGAAATCGACATTTTACAAGACGATGATGTCATCGCGATTTCGGCACTGAAAAAGACCGGACTCGATGTCCTCGTTCACCATGTGCTCGATGTGCTCGATCGCGCACCGGCGCCGACAACCGAACAGCAGAATGACGATCATAAGACGTATGTGCTCGAGCACAAGACGACGGACTTCGTCATCGAAAAGAAGGATGAAATCTTCCATTTGTCGGGGGACAAACTCAAATTGTTGTTCGAACGGACCGATTTCACCAAGGATGAGGCGATCCGGCGTTTCGCCCGACAGCTTCGACACATGGGTGTCGACGAAGCGCTCAGAAAAGAGGGCGCCAAGCACGGCGACATCGTTAAAATCTTTGATTTTGAATTCGAGTTTCTCGATGGATAGAGGGCATTCGCCCTTTTTTTCATGAAAAAGGAAGGGGTGTCCCTTCCTAGTTCAGTTTGAGCATACGCATCTTGAAGCGATGACTCTTGCGAAGAATGCGTGTTTCCTTGCGAAGCATTCTCGTTTGTGCGCGTCTGGTCTGCGTGTTGAAACGCTTGAGATGTGACTCGAGATTGTCGATCTCATTTTCTCGCCGCGTCTTCATGCGTCGAACGGTTTCTTCGAAGTGCGTCTGACGGTGTCGTTTGGCCTGGATGGTCTTGGATTCGTTCGTATCATACATGGAACGCTTCTGTTCGAGGTTGTCGCGACTCTTGTTCTGTTCGGTTTCGTAGCGCATAAGCAACAGTCGATTCTTGTTTTCGATCGATTCGGATAAGTTCTGTTGTTCCGATTCGAGGCGCTTGTCCTCGTCATCGAGTTGTTGGATCCGTTTTCTGTAGTCATCATCCAACTCTTTGATCGACGCCTCGTAATCCTGTGTGAACTGCTGTGCGATGGCGTGTTGATTGTCGGTCAGGCTGCCAATTTCCTGACGCAATCGATCACTTTTTTCCACGATTTTCTGTTCTTTGTCCTCGAGAAATCCGTGTTTCTGCGTCCGATCCTTGTTGAAGAGCTCTTCGATCTTTGAAAGCTCATGATTAAGCGTATCTTTGATTGACAATCGTTTGTTGTCATGCTTTTTTTCCAATCGTTCGAGCAATCGGGTATGCCGCTTCATGTTCGACCGATAATACGATTCGAGTCCTTCAATCCGTTTGTCCAGTGATTTTTTAAGGATATCGAGCATATTCTTCCGCTGCCTGATCTGATCATGATGCATCGCTTGCAACGTGTCAAGATGATCCTGCTGGGAATTCGTGATCAGACGATCAAGCACGTCATCGGCATCCTTGATCTGCTTTAACGATGTGTCCAAAAAGGCGTCGGTCACATAGAGTTCATTCGAAAGACGGGCATAAGCGGTTTTGGTAATCCGCGTGTTTTCCGTGAAGGCCTTGAGAAGTGTCTGATAAGTCTTTCGATTGTCACTTTGAAAGTTTTCGAGACGGACGGACTCTTTTTGTTTTTTGATGCTGAGCACGTCGTGCGCACGACGTCTTCTCAGATCGAGTTTTTCGAGCCGATCATTGAAAGGCAACAACTTGCCGTGGAGCATGTTGATATCACGATCGAGCGCTTGCAGACTGATCTGAATCTGTTTCAGTTCGTTTTCAAGGTTCAGGGCCATCCTGTTGTTTTCTTTGATCGTGAGTTGATCCTTTTTATGCGGATTTTCGAGTGTTTTCAAGTCCTCGTTTCGTTCAGTCAGTTGCTCGAGCGTCTCACGGGTGGATTCTTCTTTCTGCTGCAGTCTGTAGACGTCGTTTTCCTTGTTATGGATGACATGAAGAATCGTTTGTCTCTGCGTTTCGATCGATGATTTTCGCTCGTCATACATCCGATCGAGTTCACGGGACCGGATCCCGTATGTGTAGTCGAGAAGCGCGGAGAACCGTTCGTGATAGAACGACTGATCGTTCTCGGCTCTTTCCCCGGTCAGTTTTGAAATCGTTTCAAGAAAGGCATCATACATTTCGGACATGATCTCGAGCGTGTTCTTGAAGACTTCCGGATGGGACGGCAGGAGATAGAGTTCATGCAGACTCTCTTTGATCCTGATCTCGGTTTGGCGAATCGTACGGAGAATCTCATAATAGCGTTCGAGGGCACGTTGGTTCGATTCGACTTCGCACCGATTGATTTTCAATGCGGTTTTCGCGACTTCCTGATCGATCAGAAAACGCGTTTTCGATGCGGCCTCCTGTTGCACGAATTCCCGTTTCGACGTTTCTTCACGCAAACTGTGCTCATCTTTCTCGAGCGCGTGATGGAGTTCATGGTCGTAGAGCTTTCGATCGCACTCGATCAAAGCGAGCGTCTGATCGAGGTCAAAGCGGTCATTCAGTACGGATTTATCGAACAGGGATTGGTTGATCTCACCACGCAACGTCTGTTCTTCGATTCCGTAGTCGCGTTTGAGTTTTTCTTTTTCGATCTGGAGTTGGGTCGAAATGTTTAGAACCTGCTGGTCCGCTTCAAAGAGCTTTTTCGCTCTTTTTTTCTGATGGTCGTATTCGAGTGTTTTCCGATTTTCAAGGTAGTCCTCATGACTTTGCAGGAATTTGTAGTGCGCAATGGCGAGAGAAGCCTCGTTGGCAAGCAAGTTGAGTTCGCATTCCTGAAAACTCGAAGCGATCGAGAGTTGCGTGTCCAAAGGAAGAATATCGAGATTGTAGGTTATGGAAAGGATGTCCTTTTCGTAACGGTCGTAGGCTTCGAGGAGTTTCATCTGGTGTTCATAGATCTTCATGTTGTGGTTGTAGTTCAAATCGACCTTGGTGAACTCCTGTTTCTTCCGATACTCGGCAAGAGACCTTTTGAGTCGCCATTCGTTGACGTCTCTCAGGTGTTGCAGATCGTGTTCGAAAAGATCGCGTTGGCTCTCTTTCTGCTGTGTCAGGATATCTTTTTGCGTGCGAAGGATCTGTTTGTTCAGATCGTTGTCGTAACTGTTGAGAGCGCGTGTCAGGTTGCGGTTCAAACGGTCGCGATCGGCATGGGATTCGACCTTTTTCATCTCGAGACGGGCTTCGCGTGCGGTCTGGGTTTTGATCTGGTTGATGCTCTCGCGATAGGCCGAGAGCTTTGAGTTCAACAGTGTGATCGTTTCACCGCTGCGGTGAACGATCCGTTTTTTCTTTTCCTCGTATGCTTCGCGCTGCTGGTCGAACTGTTCGTCGAGTCGGGATAACTGTTCCCGGTAGTTTTTAAGAATGTCTTCTTTGGTCCGACTGAACTCCTCCTGTAACTTGTCGATCTGTTCCTGGATCGGAACCATCCGCTTTTCATGGATTTTGTCGTATTTTTTGAGTGCCTTCTGGTAACTCTTTTTGAGTTCGTTGATTTTCTGGTTGATAGCAACAGAAAGGGTCGAATGAGCGGTTTTGATCCGTACATAGATCTCATCGTTTTCCGCGGTCGTCTCTTCCGATCTTGCGTTGATTTCCAGACGATTGTCTTTGGCCTGCTTGATCGTCTCTTCGAGATCGTTTTCGATTCGGTTGATCTTTTCTTCATAGCTTGAAAGCAAACGACGGTCGCTTTCGCCTTTTTCCGATTCGATCTGTTGAATCGCCTGCCGGTATGCCGTTCGAACGGCTTCGACGCCCTTGTCGATCACGACTTTTTTCCGTTTGAACTCGAGTTCGGCCTTGTGCACCTGATCGTCGTAATGGGCGTTCGCCTGAGCGATCCGTTCATCGAGTCCTTTGTTCTGTTCACGAATCTTCGACTCGAGCGACGTGCGCTTCTGGTCGTTTAGTTGCTTGCGTCGCTCGATTTCCCCGTTATTCTTTTCTTTGAGGACGACGAGCGATTTCTGGGCGGATTCGACGTATTGTTCCTTGTTTTCCCGTCTTTTTTCGATGGATTCGACGAGTCTGGCTCGATCCTTTTCCGCTTCATCGTTCATTCGCTTCAGGATCGGACGGAAATCACGCAAAAGAGCCAGCATCCTTTTTTTTATGGGCTGGTATTTCTTGTCGCTATCGAATTGTTCCTGTAAACGATCCGAAAAGGATTTGAGATACGCAAATTTCTTGATAACCATCACCTTAAAATAATTATATCATATCCATCGAAAATATAGCGATTCACGGGCAAAAATGGTATAATAAATTGAGATCAGCAAAGGTGGAATCGACCATGTATGCACATATCGAAGGTACCGTGAAGACCATAAAACCGGGTTACATCGTCATCGACAATCAAGGTATCGGTTACTTGTTAATCGTTCCCAACCCCTATGCCTACAAGCTCGAGGAGTATACGCTCGTCCATACCCATCACTATGTCCGTGAAGATATCGATCATCTCTACGGCTTTCAGCGTTTGGAAAGCAAAGAGCTGTTCATCGCTTTGATCGGTGTTTCCGGAATCGGTCCGAAGAGTGCGTTGAGCATTCTCGCAACGGATGCGATCGACGACATACGATACGCCATTGAAAACGGGAATGTCAAATATCTGACCAATTTCCCCGGGATTGGAAATAAGAGCGCACAACAGATCATCCTGGATCTGAAAGGCAAACTCGCCGACGTGGACGACGATGTCTCCTTGGAAACACATGATGTTCAGGACGCTTTGCTGGCACTCGGATACTCGAAAACCGAGGTAAAACGCGTACTCAAGAAAATCGACCACGACCAGCCTGTCGAGACGATGGTGAAATCGGCGCTCAGGCTTCTCATCAAATAAGGGGGTTCTATGGACCGCGAACGTATCGTAACCGCCATGTCAAGAAAAGAAGACGAGGATCAGACGCTGAGACCTCGTTTTCTCGATCAATATATCGGTCAGAACGACATCAAGGAAATGCTCGACATCTACATCAAGGCCGCTTTGAAGCGAAAAGAGGCACTCGATCACATTTTACTCTATGGTCCTCCCGGGTTGGGAAAAACGACTCTGGCGCAGATCATCGCGAACGAACTCGGTGTGCAGATTCGCGTGACGAGCGGACCGGCCATCGAACGGAGCGGCGATCTCGCCGCTGTTTTGAGTTCCTTATCGCCGGGGGACGTCCTTTTTATCGATGAGATGCATCGTTTGCCCCGCTTTGTCGAAGAAGTGCTCTATGCGGCGATGGAGGACTACGTCCTCGATATCGTGATCGGCAAGGATCAGGAATCACGGTCGATCCGAATCGATCTTCCACCATTCACGCTCATCGGCGCGACCACGCGATTCGGTGACTTGTCCGCTCCGCTTCGGGAACGATTCGGTGTTGTCATGAGACTGAACTACTACGGCGAAGACGATCTCAGACAAATTATCCGAAGGACATCGAACGTCTATCGGAATGCGATCAAAGCCGATGCCGTCGATGCCCTTGCGAGTCGCAGTCGCGGAACACCGAGAATTGCCAATCGCCTGTTTCGGCGCGTCAGGGATTTTGCCGAAATCATCGGCGACGGGATCATCACGAATGACATTACGACGCTCGCTCTGACGAAGCTTGGAATCGATAAAAACGGGCTCGACCAGACGGATTATCGCTATCTTCGCAGCATTATCGAAAACTTCGGTGGTGGCCCTGTCGGGATTGAAACGATCGCCGCGACCATCAGCGAAGAGATGACGACCGTTGAGGACGTCTATGAACCCTATTTGCTGCAAGAAGGCTATATCAAGCGTACGCCCCGTGGGCGTGTCGCCACCGAGAGAACATACCGCGTACTCGGCATACCATACTATAAAGGACTGCTCGACTCATGAATGTATCGGACTACGATTTCAAGTTACCGGAAGAACTCATCGCCCAACATCCCATCGATCGCCGCGATCACTCGCGTATGCTCGTCCTCGACAAAACAGAACAGTCTCTCAGAGATGCGTGGTTCTATGATATTCTTTCCCTGCTCGACAAGGACGATGTTCTTGTCATCAACGATTCGAAGGTCATGCCGGCTCGCCTGATCGGTACGAAAATCGATACGGATGCCGTCATCGAAGTTCTCCTTTTGAAAGAACTGGAGAAAGATGTCTGGGAAGCGACGACGCGCCCTGCCCGTCGTGTCAAGGTCGGTACCGTTCTTGACTTCAACGACCGTCTCACGATGCGCTGTGTCGGGATCAAGGATGAAGGCATACGCGTGTTCGAACTCGCATATGAAGGACTTCTGATCGAGCGACTCGAAGAACTCGGGACGATGCCGCTTCCTCCTTATATCAAGGAGACGCTGAAAGAACAGGATCGCTATCAGACCGTTTATGCCCGTGAGATGGGGAGTGCGGCCGCACCGACGGCAGGCTTGCATTTCACGAAAGAACTGCTTGATCGAATCAGGAGCAAGGGCGTGACCGTTCTGCCCATTACGTTGCACGTCGGTCTGGGCACGTTCAAGCCTGTCTCCGCAAAAGAAGTCGAACACCACGTCATGCACAGTGAGACGTATACGATCAGTGAGAAGATCGCACGAGCTTTGAATGATGCCAAAGATAACGACAAGAGGATCATCGCCGTGGGAACGACATCCGTACGAACGCTGGAAAGCAACTTCGAGGACGGATTCCATGCCGGAACCTTTGAAACGGACATTTTCATCTATCCGGGTTATCGGTTTCAGGTCATCGACGGTCTGATCACGAACTTTCACCTTCCCAAGTCGACGTTGATCATGCTCGTCAGCGCCTTGGCGGGCAAGTCTCTGATCGAGCGAGCCTACGATCACGCCATAAAATCTCGTTACCGTTTCTTCTCGTTCGGTGACGCGATGTTCATTAAATCGTTTTAAGGATTGAAAATCGACGTAAAAATAGATATAATCGATGTATATGGAGGTCCACCTGAATGCAAACCGAACACTATCTGATCGGGACACTCGCCATCATCATTGTGATCGTTCTCGTTTTGATCGTTCTTTTGAAGAAAAAACGAAAAAGATCTCCGAACGCACCTTCCTTTGTCCGGCTCTACGAAGCGCTCGGAAAAAGCGGAAACATCCTCTCGCTTTCACGTGAGCACGACAGACTGAGAGTTCGCGTTCGCGACAAGAAACGAGTCGATCAGGCCATCTTGAAGGAACTCGGGATTCCGGCGATCGCCGCCCAAGGAGAAATCAAACTTCTGATCAGGAAACACAGCCAAGAAGCACTCTCTTACTTGGATGAAAAAAGAAAAGAGGAATCATGATATGCTGAAAAAATCATTTCTTGTAACATCGGAATACGGAATTCATGCCCGACCGGCCACGCGTCTCGTCAATCTCGCGATGTCCTTCGAATCGGAAATCGATCTCAGTGCCATGGGAAAAACCATCAACCTCAAATCGATCATGGGACTCATGTCACTCGGCGTTTACAAGGGCGAACGCGTCACGATCAGTTGTGAAGGACGCGACGAAGCGGAAGCGCTCGAGAAGATCACGGACTTCATTATGGCGGAATCGATCGGAAGGCTTGCTGACGAATAAGTCAAAACATACTGAAAGTGGCATATGATGCCACTTTCACTATCTCATGAGGGTCAGAGGATATGCGACAGAAAAAACTCAAATACGTCGATGAAACGTTTTTGCAGGATCGGAACGTACAGACGGAAATCAAGCGAATCGAATTGCCGGAAAACCGACGGATCGCACTTGAGATCGGGAGCGGAAAAGGCAAATTCATCACGGATATCGCACGCGATCATCCCGATGATCTTTTTATCGCCATGGAAGTCAACATGAATGTCTGCTATCGGATCGTTGAGAAGCGTGACGCCTACGACCTGAAAAATCTCATCATCATTCTCGGCGATGCCAAGCATATACTCGACTATGTCGATAAGCATGCGATCGACCACATCTATCTCAATTTTTCCGATCCCTGGCCGAAAAAAAGGCATCATAAGAGACGTTTGACCGCACCGGCTTTTCTCGCCTGCTATCGGCGCATTCTCAAAGATAACGGGACAATCTCGTTTCGAACGGATCATCACGACTTTTTCGAGGATAGCCTGATCGCATTGCATGGCGTATTCAGGATTACCAATGTGGACTACGATTTGAAAAGGAGTTCGTATATGACGGAATACGAGGAAAAAAAACGTGCGATCGGACCGATCTATCACGTGGATGCGGAGGTCATAGGACATGTTGAATGAAATCTATGAGAAACTGTTCCGACTATCCGGAACGAGCGGGCACGAGCACATGGTACGCGGATTCATGAAAGACGAGATGGCGAAGTATCCGTCGTTTTCGATCGAATCCGACCGACTCGGTTCGATTTTTGCCGTAAAAAAATCGAAAGTGAAAAATCCCAAAACCATCATGATCGCCGGACACATGGATGAGGTCGGTCTCATGGTCGCACGGATCAAAGCGAACGGGATGATCGTGATGCAGCCGACAGGGGGTCTCGTTTCGGAAGTTCTGACCTCACAAGTCATGGATGTCTGGACCGAACAAGGACCGATCAAAGGTGTCATCGGTGCGATTCCACCCCATCTCAAAGCGAAACAGAAACAGTCCATCGCGGATCTTTTTCTCGATGTCGGAGCGCGCTCGCGTGACGAAGCGAAATCGTTTGGTATCCGACCGGGAGACATGATCGCTTTTCAAGACTTGTTTTTCCATACGAAGGACAAAAGACGCGTCATCAGCAAAGCCATCGACAACCGATACGGTTGCGGCCTCGCTCTCGAGACGATCGCCCACTTCGATACGATCGATCTGCCTTTCGATCTCGTCGTCGGCGCGACCGTCCAGGAAGAAGTGGGTCTGAGAGGTGCGATGACGAGTGTCGAGAAATTTTGTCCGGACATCTTCATCGCTTTGGACGCTTCCCCGTTGAATGACGCGATCGATGACGAGGCACCGGGAAAGCTCGGTGACGGCTTTCTCTTGCGTATTTTTGATCCGCGCAACGTCATGCATCAGGGATTGCTCGAGTACTTCACCGAATTGGCGGATGCCCACGAGATCAAATACCAGTACTACACGTCGAAAGGCGGAACGGATGCGGCACGCGCACTCGACATGTTTCAAGGCATCCCGGCTACGACGATCGGACTTCCCGCACGCTACATTCACAGCACCGCCGCCATGATGGATCTGGACGACCTTGACACATGTAAAAACATGCTGTTCACCATGCTTGAAACCATCACGGTTGAGAGAATCAACAATCTTAAGGAGGGCAAACAATGAGAAAACTCAGAAATGGCGTCATGATGCCGGAAATCGGTTTGGGTACATTTCGGATCAAGGACCCCGACACGTGTATGAACGCGGTCGGACATGCGCTCAAGATCGGTTATCGTCACATCGATACGGCCCAGATGTATCAAAACGAAGCGTTTGTCGGCGAAGCGATCGCTTTGTCGAAGGTGGATCGGAAGGAGATCTTCATAACATCCAAACAACGTCATCATATGCCGCTCGAAGACGCCAAGAAAGCCTTCGAAGAAACGCTTGAAAATCTTCAGACCGACTATTTGGATCTCTTTCTGATCCATTGGCCCAACCACGACAAAGAAGTCAATCAGGAAACATGGCGCTTTTTCGAATCGCTCTATGAACAGAAGAAAGTACGCGCCATCGGCGTATCCAATTTTCAAAGACATCACATCATGGACCTCTATGAAACGGCACATATCAAGCCTTTCGCAAATCAGGTCGAGCTCCACCCGGGACTTCCGCAACTCGCACTCAAACGTTACCTCGATTCCGAGGGGATCATGACGATATCCTACGGGCCATTCATGAAGGGTGGCGTTTTCGAAGGTCATTACGCGGAAACGCTTCGTGATATCGCCCGGAAACATCATGCGACAATCGCGCAGATCGTCATTGCCTGGGGGTTGGCGCGAGGCATCTTCATGATTCCGAAATCAGCGACGGACAAACGGATCGAGGAGAACTTCAAGGCCAAAGATCTCGTTCTCGATTCCAGCGACATCATGCGTATCAACGAGTCTTCGAGAGGACAGCGTGTCTACACCGATCCCGACAACAGTCCGTGGGGAATCTATAAGCACTATGAAACGAAAAAGAGCGTTTGAGCAACGCTCTTTTTATTGAAATCATGCTAAACAATATGGTATGATAAAAGTACTTATGGGACCCTCTGAGGCCTGAAAAGGAGAAAAAAATGAAAAAATCGGAAACATTTGAGCTCGTTCTGGCAGGATCGTTCACGGCGATCATTCTACTGATGTCCTTGATTCCGCAACTCGGATTCGTAACGATACTACCGGGTGTCAGCGTTACCCTCGTGCACGTTCCCACCTTGATCGGGATTTTTATTTTGTCACGAAAGTATGCACTCATGCTCGGTCTGTTCTTCGGAATCGGATCGTGGATCGCATCCTTGTTGTATGCGGCGACCCCCTTTGATTTCGCGTTTCAGTATCCGTGGATTTCCATTTTGCCGCGTATCCTGTTCGCCTTGGCGGCCTTCTACATATTCAAGGGTCTGAAGGCTTTCGAAAGCAACTTCAAACAAGGTCGCGTGATCATTTTTTCAACCGTTTCTCTCGTTACGCTCTTTGCCCTCTATTACGGGATGCGCGCCGTCAGCAACAACACGGGTTGGAACTTCTCGGTCATCGCCCCGATCACACTGTTTCTCGGCGCCATGTTTCTGACCGCCTATTTCTATTTCATCGTCAACAACAAGGGCGAAGAAGCGATCTATCCGTCTTCATTC
>JAGYNT010000023.1 GCA_018399615.1 Acholeplasmataceae bacterium | reverse complement strand
GACCGGTAAAAACCTGGTCCACATCGCTTCCATGACGAAGACGCCTTTTTCTTCGGCTTTCCGGAAGACACGCCGTGCCTGATTTTCACTTAGAGTGAACGCTTTTTCACAGAGAATGGGCTTGGCATGGTCGAGAATCGAAAGCATCTGCTCTTCATGGAGCCCGTGTGGCGTGGCGACATAGACGACATCGACATCCGGATCGCGGTAAAGATCCTCATAGCTTCCATAGGCTTTGTTCACGGAAAACTCGGTTTGGAAGGCAACCGCTTTGTCGAGCGATCGTGACGCGATGGCCTGAATCGGAATGTCGCGTCCTTGAAGCGCTGTGGCAAACGTTCTCGCAATGCGTCCAGCGCCGATTATGCCGAAACGTATCACATTACCCCCACTTTCTCGGGTCGCCCTTGATCGCATCCAGGATCCGCATATCCTCGTCCTTGATCTTGAAATCGACTTGGGCGTTTTCGATCATGCGGTGTTCATGGACCGATTTCGGCAGTGGAGCCGTGCCCTTTTCCAAGTCGTAACGAATGCAGATCTGTGCCGGTGAAACACCATATCGTTTCGCCATGTCCTTGATCGTTTCGTTACCGAGAAGATATCCGATACCGAGCGGTGAATACGCTTCGATGAAGATGTCCTTTGCCAGACAGTAGTCGATCGTTTCCTTCTGGTCGAGCCCGATGAAATAGGCGATCTGGTTGACGTGGGGAACGATGGTCGTATGACGGATCAGGTCTTCGAGGTCGTCCGGTTTGAAATTCGAGACGCCGATCGCTTTGGCCCGTCCTTCCTCATAGATTTTTTCCATTGCCTTCCAGGCTTCGCGGTTGCCGACTTTGCAGTCCTTGCCGATCTCGTTCCATGGCCATGGCGCATGGATCAGGAAGAGGTCGACGTAGTCGGTTTTCAGAGCGTCAAGACTTTTCTCGAACGCTTCCAAGGCTTCGTCATAGGTTTTGATGTGTGATTCGAGCTTTGTCGTAAGAAAAATGTCATCACGAGGAATGCCGGAATCCTTGATGGCTTGTCCGACGCTTTCTTCGTTTCGATACGCTTCAGCCGTATCGATGTGCCTGTAACCGTTTTTCAGAGCTGCGGATACGGCATGATAGGTTTCATCTCCCGGCTTGATCTGCCAGGTTCCAAAGCCGATTTTAGGGAGTTCCGTCCCATTGCTCAGACGATATGTCTGCTTTAGCATGTTCATAAGATCATGCCTCCTTTTCTAATGTCATTATACCAGTACAAACGGTGATATGGAAACGATACGACGCGTATCGATCCATTTCGTGCACATGATTGTACAATAGGACTCCCATGCGTTATACTTTAGATGTCTTTCAAATTGAACAAATGGTTTCTTCAAATACGGATGGATCAGGGCTGTGAACATTTTCAGGTCTGCCATGAAGAGCGCATGGGTTCGGATTCGGGGAAACGAACCATGAAAAGACCGGGCGTGAGCGCCTGTCTCTTTCAAGAGAAACGAAAACATGTGAAAAAAATCGAGCGGGATGACCCTCGGTCTGGAAAGAATCATCGCACGTTTCCGATCTTTTCCCGGGATTTGAACCAAGATCAGGAAAAATCGCACGATCCGTGTTATAATTTAGGACGGAAACGGAAGTTATGCCTATGACCAAAGATGAAAAAAAACAACATCTCATACTAAAAGATCCCAATATCATCAAAGGTCTCTTTTTTCTTGCGGTCCCTTTGATGCTCAACAACCTGATCCGAACGCTTCATGACGTCGTCGACATGTATTTTGTCAGTGAGATACCGGGATTCAGTGCGGATGCCGTCAGTTCGATTTCCCTGACGTTTCCGGTCGTTTTCACCTTCATCTCGCTCGGTATCGGTCTGAGTGCCGCCGGAACGGCCCTGATCAGTCAACAAGTCGGTTCCGGGCAACACGAGAAAGCACGGGAATACGCGAGCAATCTTGTCGTGATCGCCTTGATCACCGGAGTCATACTCAATCTCTTTTCTTTCTTTTCGGCATCGACGATCATGCGTCTGATGGGGACCGAAGGGTTCGTCTATGAAAATAGCGTCAAGTACCTCAAAATCCGTTCATTCGAACTTCCCGTCCTCTTTCTGTTCTTTGCCTTCACCTCGATCAGGCAGTCGAGTGGCGATACCGTCACGCCGGTCATTTTCGGGGTCATCACGATGATCGTGAATATCATATTGTCACCGATCTTCATTTCCGTTTTGGGGTTCGGCGTTCCCGGAGCCGCCTACGCGACACTGATCGGAAACGTCATCATCATGCCTTTCGGGTTATCGTTGCTGTTCAAATCGAAATCGGGAATAACGATCAGAAAAGACTATCTCAAACTCAGTCCGGACGTATCGAGAAAGATCATCAGAACCGCAGTACCGGCATCACTCGGTCAATCGATCACGGCGATCGGATTCGGTATCATGAATGCCGTGATCGTAAGTTACGGAATTCAGACGGTCGCCGCGTTCAGCGTCGGAAACCGATTGATCAGCGTCATCCTTCACCCCGTCATGGCGATCGGTGCGGTGCTTACCGCCTACATCGGTCAGAACATCGGGAATCTGAACACCGAACGCGCCAAAGAGACGTTCAAAAAGGCGATGATTCTCTCCGTTTCACTGATGATACTCGGCAGTGCCCTTTTGATGGGTTTCCGCGAGTATTTGGCCGGTTTTTTCATCAAGGACGATCCGGTCGCCTTGAAACTGACGGTCGAATACATGTTCTATCTGCTCATCGGCCTGCCTTTGATGGCGATCTTCCAGACATTCATCGGGACATTCAACGGAACGGGAAATACACACTTTACCTTTATCATTACGATTACGCGACTTTGGTTCTTGCGTCTTCCCCTGATTCTGATTTTCAAGAATTTCACCGATCTCGGCAATAGCGGGATCTGGTATGCCATGCTCACAAGCAATTTCGTCATTGCCTTCGTCGGTGCCGTTTTGTATGTTCGAATCGATTTCAAACCGAAGATCGACATTGAGCGTGAACACAAGAAAATGCTTCATCGGGCATAAAAAAACAGGCGCATGCTCGCGCCTATTATCAAACAATCTATTGACCAGTCGTCCATGAACCGGATGGAGTTCATCGAGCGTGGGGCTCTTGGCGTTTGCTGACGTAGAAACCGCTGGTCGACATGCCGGTAAGAAGCGCTTCCTCGGGTTCGAGTCGGGCGAGCAGGAATCCGAGGACGAATCGAAGTTGAAATTGTCACCGGCACCGTCGTGAGCTTGGGTTTCTTGAAGTAGGGTCAGGAAGCGCCTCATGTATTTGTCGTTCATGCGGACCGATGACCGGTCGACCGGGTGAACGACGACACCGTCGATGTCGATGCTTAGTGATAGAGCGCGGTGTTGATATCCTTCAGGGTCGCGTTGACGCTACCGAGATTGAGGTTGACTCGCGATATCGTAAGCTTCTTTACCTGGTTCAGTCCAGGATGACTTCGAGTGGCTCTTGAACGCTTTGAAGTTCCAAAGCTTCGCGAATTTCTTCGGTACTGTCTCTTTTCCGGATGCGGCGAGATCGATGAAAGATCCGGTTTGATGCGGGCGACCGGCATCTTCGGCAGGATGTTTGAATGATGTTCTTCCAAAGGGCGGACATGTTCGGCAACATCGACCAGTTGACGGTTGCCAGCAAGTCGGTAGACGAGAATTTCGATACGAGGCGTTTTCACCGACGGTCTCGATCGACATCTCGTATGTGACCGTTTTAAGGGATTCCATCTTTGCCGAAGCGAGAAGCTTTCCGTCATCGAACTCGAGGGCATCCGTATGACCGTTGTCGGCGGTCGAATAGACCGATTCGGTTATGTTGATTGCTCTGAAAGACGTCATCGATGCGTCGGTAACCGTGCAATGCAGGAGTGATTTATCCATCGTGCGGACAAGGCGTTGCATGATCGGGCCGTTGCCGCCGATGCTTACCTGTGACTCGGTAAAGTTCGATGTTGGTCGGCGGACCGCTTGCTTTGGCGATGGTGCGCGAACTGGCCGATCGTGTCGATTCTCGGATAACGATGGCATCGGATCCTTGTCCTAGGCGTGGATGATGTCATCCTTGGAAACCATCAAAACCGTCGCCATGGTGAGTTTTGCTCATGCTCCTTCGTTTTCAGTTTTCGATGCATTCGAGGCGTTTGTCCATAAGTCATACCAGGCGCGGGAAATCACGCTTGGACTCCTTTCTTAAATTGAATTCCAGTAATAGTATAACAAAAATATTCGATTTCATGACATCCGACTTTTCGTTTATCGTCGTCGCGAGTTGGCGATGACTTGAAATCCGGTCGGCTCATAACATATAATGAGAAGAGCGAAACCAATGCATCAAAAAGGTGGATCGCATGCACAAACTCTCGAAAAATCCTATACCGATGACGGCTGGAACGTCGCAAAACAGCGAGGCGCGATGATGGATGATCCGATTACCGATGGAACAAACTTCATGATCGGAAACAGTACCTCGGGTATCATGACGCAACTTGCCACGGGCCGAGGAAAAAAGGCATATGCCGGCGTATCGTCTCCGATACCTGGGACAAAGGCAAATGGCAGAAGTGGGAAGAACTTTCAACGGTCCCGAACACTCTCTGCACTAGTCGGCAAAATGCCGGTACGAGATATGGTCCGGCCGCGTTGAGAAAAGCGACGTGTTACGTCATGCCTATCGTAATGAAGTTTCCGATATTCAAGTCGCGGTCGAAGAAGTTCGCGGTATCGTTGATGCGCCACGTCGTCATGATGCGCTACACCTTGACCGCGGAAGAGGCGCTTATCTTCGATCTTGTGACCGGGATCGTCGGGACCCCATGGTCACGAACGGCACCCACTTGAAGGACCATGAAACATTCAAGGTCGATAAGCTGACTTCCGGTGTTCGGGCGAGAACGGTCGAAAGAACGTCGCATCGTCGTTTTGGAAAGACTTTATATCAAGGACTATGAATCGGTAAAGACGTATCAAGAGGCCGGAATCACGGGAAGAAGCTTTCGCATCAAACTTGAAGCCGACCGTCCTTATGTCATCGAGAAGGCGATGATGCGTCGTCACATCGAACGACCTGGGGGATGCCTTGCAAGCTCTCGACTCACACGCTCGGCTCATCGGGTATGAAAAGATGAAACCTTGAACATATCCGGGCCTGGAAGGACAACTGGGACTTCTTCGACATCCGTACGAGCCGGCCCCGTTCGCGGTCAGGTCGCCCTCAGGTTCAACGCCTATCATGCGATTATCGCGACACCGACGAGATCGTCCCTTGCCGATGCGGGGCGGAAGGCATGTCCTGCCAGGCCTATCAGGGGGCGCGTTACCGGGACCAGGAAATCTATAATATGCCGATGTTTCTCCATACCGAACCAAGGATGCGCCCGAAACATTACGCTCTATCGGTATCTCACCCTTCCCGGGGCGAAGCGAAAGGCGAAAAGCACGGTTATGAAGGTGCTTTCTACGCTTGGATAAACGACTAAGACCGAGGGATGAGCTCTATCCGGACTTCTTCTTCAAGGACGTTACGACCAAGCGAGACATCCGAAATCATTTCAATCTCGGCAGATTCACATCTCCTTTGATATCGCCCCCTATGCCGTCGATCGCTATTACACGGTTTTGAAGGATCGGCAGTTCATGATAAACTTACGGGATCGAGATGATGATCCGAGATCGCGCGTTTCGCGTCACGGGTCGTTTACATGCCGCGAGGACGCTATGAGATTTTGCGTGTCCAGGACCCGACGAGTACCATGAGAACGTAGATAACAACATTCACGAACTATCAGGCCCACGGAACGCGCTCAAGCGCACGCTCACCTGTCTCGACGTGTTCGAAAAGCGAAGAAATCGGGCGTTACGCACGCGGCTGAAACTGGGGCCGTGGTCGAACTGTGGAAGGACATCCTTGCCCGTACGTACTTTGCCTGTGAATCAAACGGAGTCATCAGGCAGTTCGACGGCTGCTTCGATGTTTCGAATCGATTATCCCGGCATCGGACATCCGAAAACGCCTGATCGATCCGAAGAATACTACGGATGGCCGACGGGAATCGCCGTCTTCACACAGGTACTCAAGCAGGCCGATGTCATCAACTGTTCGCCCTTCATCCGAATCTCTTTTCGATGCGACGTGCAAAGGCAGTTATGCCTACTATGAGCCGCGCACATCTCCCACTTCTCATCACTCAGTCGGTCGACCCACGCGATTGTCGCCGCACGAATCGGTTTTGCCGGAAGAAGCCTACGAAGTTTCAGAAAAGCCGTCATGATGCGACCTCTTGAACACCAACGAATCGGTGAGCGGAGGGATTTATCGGCGGAGATTCATACCGCCGCCAACGGTGCACCAGCTGGCAAATGGTCGTCTATGGTTTCCTCGGTCTCGAACGACGGCGAAATCGTTTGAAATCCGAAGATTGCCGGATGCCTGGGAAGATGCATGTCTTTCGCTTGTTTTAGAAGGTGTCAAGGTCGATCTCCGAAGTTTCCCGAACAAGGATCGAAATCACACGGAATCGATCGTTCGAACAAAGAATCAAGATACATGACCAATCCACGATCTCGCGAAAACCGTCCGAGATCAGTCGATGAAAATCGATATCAAATGATTCCCAGGAGGAAAAAGATGCTTAAAAGTGATAAAACACCGCTTCTTCGGGCACGAAAACTCGAGGAAGTACTCGGTTTGAAACGGATTTTTGAAAACTTAACAAGTCAAATCTTTGGGACACAAACACGATCGTATCGCCGAAGTCCTGATCAAGGACTTGCTCGCACAAGGATACGATACGCTTATCGCCCACGGATCCTTCAACTATTTGACGTCGCTCGTATATTTTGCGAGACAGGAAAACGTCAAGGTCGTCATTCCGATTTTCAAGTATGAGAGGTGGAAGTCACGGTATTTTTCCGATGAGATGTTGCTCGACTTCCGAAAAACGAAACTCGAATCGGCTTCGAAGACCGTCGTGGAATATGCCAGGGAAAACGCGTGCTATCTGGCCTATGAAGGCTATACGAATACGCATATCTCGCAGATGGTGTTGGAAGAACTGACCGAAGAAGTCCTTCAGGCCTCATCGAATCCGATCGATGATTTCTATATTCAGTTCGGGTACGGGTATACGCTTACGAGCATGTACAATGCCATGCTCAAGAGTTGGGTCAACGGAAGGATCACGACATTTCCGAACATCATGTGCGGAACGTTTTTGAACAAGGATTACCTGATCGCCAACGGTGATCACGAGGATTGGCTGACATCGGCACAGAAACGTTCACTTTTCGACCAGAGACTGATCGACCAGTCGCGCGATGCCTTGCGGGAAACGCATGGCGACATCATTCGCGTCAGTGATGAACTTCTGAAAGAAAGCGTATCGTTGTTGAAGCGTTACGAACGCGTGATCGTCACGCGCCAGGAAGCCTACGCTTTCGCGGCATTTTTGCAGAGACAGCGCGAACAACCCGAGACGAACAAGAATCATGTCATCGTATTGAATGACGGCATAAGCAGCATACGGATCGAACGTATCCATGATTTCAAGCGGTATTCCAAAGAGACGATTCTCGATTACGCCAAGACATGGCTTGCCCAGTATTCCGACCCGACCATTGAAATGGTCGAAGCGATCGAGCAGGCGATGGAAAAAGGGTATATCCTGATCGCTTCGACACATGACAAAGTCGAAGGCATCTGTGTCGTCGTTCACACGGGATTCGCTGAGTTCATTCCCACCTATCACCTCGCCTATATCGGGATTACCAGGCAGACCAAGGGACGTGGTGTCGGAACCGAACTCATCAAACGGGCGATCGATCTTACCGGCGAGAAACTTTCGCTTCACGTCGATCTCGACAACCAGAAAGCCAAAAAACTCTATGAGAAGATGGGTTTCAGGCACGTCTACAATCGCATGATCTACTATGGCGAATAGATCCCGTGTCCGGTTTATCCGTCTTTGAGACGACATGATCGGATCCAATAGGTGCTGTCTATGAAATTACTTGTCAGGAAAATCAACAGAATCGTCTATTACGGTTGGATTATCGTCCTGCTGAGCGCATTTGCGCTCTTTTTCTCGTCACCGGGACAGACCTATTCGATCAACGTTTTCGCCAAGATCTATGAAGAGGAATTGGGATTTTCGAAGACCATGATCACGACGGGCTACAGTGTGGCCACGATCATCAGTGGAACACTGCTCATCTTCATGGGACGACTGATCGATCGTTTCGGTCATCGACTGATGATGCCGCTCGTCATCTTCATGCTCGCCCTTACGACTTTGTTCAGTTCCTATGTGGCGACCATCTATATGATCTATCTGAGTTTCTTCTTCCTGCGTTTCTTCGGTCAGGGATCACTGACGCTCATGCCGAACAGCCTCGTACCGCAGTGGTTCATGAAAAAAAGGGCTCTCGCCATCTCGCTGATGACGTTGGGCGCCTTCGTCGGAACTCTGTTCGTACCCGCTTTGAATCTTTATCTGATCGACCTTTTCGGTTGGCGGAATGTCTGGAGATTGTGGGGTCTCATCCTGCTGGTCGTCATGTTTCCTCTCGCGGTTCTCTTCACCTTCAATCGACCTGAGGATGTCGGACTTTCCATCGACAATGAAGTCTCCTTGTTGTCGAAAGAAGAAGCGTATGCCGCACTTGAAAAAGAGTCGTGGACGGTCAAAGAAGCGCTCAGAACGCGTGCGTTCTGGTTCGTCGGACTGATCGGCATGATCGCTCCGATGTTTACGACCGGGATCACGTTCCATTTCTACGCCATCATGGAATCACGAAGCGTTCCACCGGAAACGGCGGCATGGATCATCGGTTTTATCGCTTTTCCGACGCTGATCATGCCGTTGCTGGCCCATCTGTTCATCGAACGGTTCAAACCGAGATACATCTTTTTTCTGACGCAATCCATGTTCGTCGTTTCGATGCTGTTCTTGTTGTTTTTCGTAACGAACGAATACCTGGCTTTCGGGTTTATCCTTTTTTACGGGCTTTTCGTAGCGCTTCAAGCGGTTACGATGAATGTCGTGTGGCCCCATTATTTCGGTCGGAAATACTTGGGAAGCATCCGGGGTGCGGCGACCGTGTTCATGGTCCTGGGCAGCGCGCTCGGCCCATTGCCATTCGGGTTGAGCTTCGATCTGTTCGATTCGTTCAATCCCGCTCTGATCGTGATGATCGCGATGACAATCGGAACGACCGTCCTGACGCTTTTCATCCACAAGCCAAACAAAAAAGCCCGGTCGAAACCGGACTTCATGTGATTCAGGTACGCATGCGGTTGTCGATGTCGAGGTTGATCTTTCCATCGAGTATCTCGATGATTCGGTCCGCTTTTTCGGCGATATGCCGGTCGTGCGTGATGATGATGAAGGTCGTGTGATACGTCTCGTTGATCGTTCGAAGCAAGTCATAGACCTGTTCGGTCGTATCGCTGTCCAAGTTGCCCGTCGGTTCGTCTGCGAGAATGATTTTCGGATTGTTGATGAGGGCGCGGGCGATCGCGACGCGTTGTTGTTGTCCTCCGGACATATTGATCGCGAGGTTGTTTCTGACCTTGGTCAGACCGACGATTTCCAGGAGTTCGTCCGCACGGGCCAGAACGTCTTTCGTAATCGGCTTCTTGGAAATGCGATAGGGCATCAGAACGTTTTCGATCGCCGTGAATTCCGGCAACAGATAGTGAAACTGAAAGATGAAGCCCAGACGTTCGTTGCGTAGCGACGAGCGTTCTTTTTCGCTCATATCCTCGGTGTTGATCCGATCGATCAGGACGTCACCGCTCGTCGCCCGGTCGAGCGTGCCGAGAATATTGAGCAGCGTACTCTTTCCGCTACCGGATTGTCCGATGATCGAGTTGAAGGAACGTTCTTCGAAAGACAGGTCGAGATCGAATAGGACCTGGGTCGGATTCGGGGTGTTTTCACCGTAGATCTTGTTGACTTTTTTGAGTTCGATGATTTTTTCAGGCATTGCGGATCACCTCGATGACGGTCAGTTTGGAAGATTTGATGGCGGGGGTCAGGGATGCCAGCGTCGATGCGAAGAGCGCGATCATCGCTGAGAGCAAAATAAATCCGCCATCGATCGTAAGCGGTACGACCGGTGTGCCATCCGGGTTCAGCGCGAAGGTCTGGAAGGCATAGGATAGACCGAGTCCGAGCAGGACGCCGCCGATGGCGCCGAAGATGCCGAGAATGAATCCTTCCCACAGAAAGACGAGCGATGCGTCCCGGTTCTGAATGCCCATGGCTTTGAGAATACCGATCTGTTTCGATTTCTGCATGACGGTGATGGCGAGGACCGAAGAAATACCGAGGACAACCGAAATGATGACGAAGATCTGGATCATCAAAGAGGAAATGCTTTGTCCCTGCAGACCGCTCAGGAGTTCCTGGTTTTCGCTCATCCAGTTGGTCGTGACCAGGTTATCGTCTTCAAACCGATCACCCAGGACAACTGCGAGCGATTCCGCCTCAAAAACTTCCTTGATCTGTGTTTCGATCGATGTCGCCTGATTCGAAACGCCAAGAATGTTTTGCAGCGTCCGGATGGTTCCGAGTCCCCAGGTTCTGTTGATCTGTTGAACGTTGAAATCAAAGGATCCCACGACGGTAAGCGATACCTGTCCTGTAAACAGATCGAAATCGATCGTCTCACCGACAGCAACGCCGAGTTCTTCCATCAGGGTGATTCCGAGGACAATCTCATTTTCCGCTTCCGGCAATCGACTGTTTTCGGTCAGTTTCTGATCGAAGGCATAGATTTGATTGGCGCGATCGAAGTCGAAACCACGCAGGAGCACTTCCTTCTTGGTGTCGTTTTTTTCGAGGATGCCTCCGAGGTCGATGACAGGCGAGGCGACGGCGAGATCAGCGATGGTCTCTTCGATCGTTTCGATTTTTTCTTCATAGTCCTCGATCAATACATCTTCCTCGGCATGTTTCAAAGTGATGTGGGAGGACTGGCCGATCGTCGTATCGACCAGACCGTCCTGAAGTCCGGTAATCAGCGAGCCGATGAAGACCTGAACGGATACGCCGACAGCGATTCCGAGGATGATGATGAGCGTCTGTTTCTTGGCTGATGATAGGAAACGCCAAGCGATTTCGAGTGCGAGTCTCATGATGTCACCTTCTTTTTGAATGCTTTCAAGTCATCGAGTGAATTGAGGAGGTAATCATAGGTGAGTGAACGGTTCGCACCTTGCATGAAAAAGGCCCGACCTCCGAGAATGATCCCGACATCGGGAAAGAAACGTCGGATTTCTTCGGTTATGCGTTTGGTAACGACGATGTTGTACGTATTCGAGACGCTCAAAGCGATGAAATCCGGGCCATAGGCGCGCAGGGCCGACAAGATTTCGTCTTTCGGCGTGTTCGCACCGATGTAGCGGGCATCGAATCCTTCGAGCATCATCAGGTGCGCATTCATGATCGCCCCGATCTCGTGGTACTCGAAAGCGGGGGTCAGAACGAGAATGGTCTTATCGACTTTCTCGACCGTTTTGAGGCGCTCGATGATGAAGAGATAACTGGTCTCGAGAATCGTACGGATGATCGACGTTCGGATGTGTTCCTTCCAGATGCATACTTCCTGGTCGTCGATGTCGCATTCGAAGTTGGACAACGTCGGTGCGAGCAGTTCCAGATAAAGCTGTTCGATCGTGAGTTTTTTCTGTTCGAGTAAATCGATGGCGTAGCGTACCGCGTGTTCCTTGTCTTCCTTTTTCAGGAAACCGAGGAATGTCCGCATGTAAGTGTCTGGCATAGTGTGCTCCCTTCGTAGTGAATGATAACCACTTTATAAATTATATCATGACACGCGTGCTCGGTCACGATTCGTGCTTTCTCAGTAATGGATATAGACGCCGATGATCAGGAGAATGACCGTGATGAGCAGAGTGATGGCCTGCAAGCGCCAGGTGAACTTGAACCACTTCTGGTAGCTGACGGAAGCCATCGAGAGACCGATCAGAAGGACTCCGTTGGTCGGAAAGATGACGTTGGTGTAACCGTCACCGAAAATGAAGGCGAGTATGGCGAGTTCCCGACTGATTCCCAGCAACGTGACCAGAGGAATGATGATCGGCATGATCAGAAACGCTTTCGCGGAAGCGGAACCGACGAAAAACTGAATGACGATGACCAGAAGATAGATCCAGAGAATACCTTCGACCATCGACCGGTCCATGAGCATCGTGGACAGGTGGTAGAGAATCGTATCCATGATCTGACCTTCCGTGATGATATGCTTGACACTGACGGCAAGCAGGATCAGAATGAAGGCCGGGGCGACACCGAGCATGCCTTTGAGAAAGGTGCGGTAGGTGAAAGGCCAATCGGCGGTGACGCGAAAACCGACAAAAAGTCCGCCAATGAGGAAGATAAGCGCCATGAGCGGGATCGCCGGTATGGAGATGTCGGTCGTCAGTTCGAGTATCCCGGTTGAAACGATGCCGAAAAGCAGGACGAGAAAGAGGATGACATAGGATTTGAAAATACGCGTTTCATTCGGAAACGGGAGTGCCTGATTCAAGTCGAACTCCCTGACCTTGGTCGCATCCGTCTCATAGGTCAGGGATTTTCTCGGATCCTTTTCAATCCGTTTCGCATGGGATACGAGGAAAGCCTGAAGAAGCGCATACATCAGAACGAAAATGAGAAGGCGGTAGAGCACGCCGCTCAGGATCGGCGTGTCGGCGAGGTTCGAGGCGATTCCGATCGAAAAGGGGTTCGTGATCGCCGAGGCGAATCCGAAACCGGCGGCAAGCAGACACATTCCGAGTCCGGTCAGCGTATCCCAGCCCAGCGAGAGCGACAAGAGGATCAGAATCGGCAAAAGCGCGAGCGATTCCTCGAAGATGCCGAAGAAAGCGCCGAATACCATGAAAAACAGGATGACGAGACGCAGCAGCGTATACTTTTTCTTCTTGTAGCGGATAATCAGCCGCTTGATCATGATGTGGATTCCGCCGGTTTTGTCCATGACGGAAAACGTTCCTCCGAGAATGACGAGGAAAATGCCGATCATGAGAACGGGAACCGCATCGCTCGTCAAAAGGACTTCGAACGGTGCGAAAAGAACGCGGTAGATCGGGTAGTTCTGATCATCGAGATAAGAGAAACTGCCCTCGATGACAAGACCGGCATCATCACGCAAAAAAGTCCCGGCCGGGATCCAAAGTGTGAGTATGCCCGCCGCGATCATGAGAGAAAAGAGAATGAGCAGTACGCTCATGAAAGCGCGCTTGTTGATGTTCAGAGCGTTTTGTTGACTGTTCATGAAAACCCCCTCGTTTTTTCTCATTATAGCATAAAGACATGTTCTTCGGGAAGACCGATTGAAAAAAATGACGCTTTGCACTTGCACATCTGAAGGAAAGCGTGTATAATCAAAACTAAATTCAAGGATTGAGAAGAGTAACTCGACACGTTTTTGGCGAGCGAGCCCATGGTGGTGGAAGATGGGTCCAGAGATCGTCGAGCGAATGGCCTCATGAGAAGCGAAGTGAACTGAAAGTAGCTTTTGCCGGAAGTCCCCGTTATCGGACAAAAATATGAAAGTCTTGGATGACGGAGTATTTTAAGGAGAGATTTTTCATCTCTTGAAATTGGGTGGCACCACGAGCTTTTCGTCCCATGTCGACGAAGGGCTTTTTTGTTACCCGAAAACGAAACCATCTGAAGACGGAAAGGAAAGAAACATGGAGTTTGGCAAGTATGGAGGACAATTCGTCCCCGGACCGATCTTGAAAGCGGTCAAGGAAGTTGAAGAGGCTTATCTGAAGTATCGGGAGGATCCGGATTTTTTAAGTGAGTTCCACCACTATCTCAGGACGTATGCGAACAGACCGAGTTCGCTCTATTACGCCGAACGTATGACGAAAGACCTCGGTGGAGCGAAGATCTATTTGAAACGTGAAGACCTCAATCACACGGGGGCTCACAAGATCAACAATGTTCTGGGCCAGGCGCTGCTGGCCAAGCGGATGGGGAAGACGAAACTGATCGCCGAAACAGGCGCCGGTCAGCATGGTGTCGCAACCGCGACCGCGGCAGCGCTTTTCGGGATGGAGTGTGAGATTCACATGGGTGCGGTCGATGTCGTCAAACAAGCGGTCAACGTCTATCGCATGCGACTTCTGGGCGCGAAAGTCATATCCGTTGAGGAAGGTCAGAAAACGCTTAAAGAAGCGGTTGACAGTGCACTCATGACCTGGAGTTCCGAGCTCGATACGACGTTTTATCTGATCGGATCCGCAGTGGGTCCCCATCCCTATCCGATGATGGTTCGCGACTTTCAGAAAGTCATCGGTATCGAGATCAAAGAGCAGCTGGGCACGATGGAGAAACGGTTGCCGGATGCCGTCGTCGCCTGCATCGGCGGAGGGAGTAACGCGATCGGTGCGTTCTATGCGTTCATTGGTGACCCTTCCGTCCGACTCATCGGAGCGGAAGCTGCCGGCAAGGGGATCGAGACGAAAGAACATGCCGCGACGATGGTCTGCGGAAGAGACGGCGTCATTCACGGCATGAAGACGCTTGTCGTATTGGACGAACACGATGAGATCGCGCCGGTCTATTCGATTTCCGCCGGTCTCGATTATCCCGGTGTCGGACCCGAACATGCCGGGTTGAAGGATTCGGGAAGGGCCGAATACGTCGCGATCACCGATTCGGAAGCGATCGAGGCCTTTCGCTATCTCAGCCGGATGGAAGGCATCATCCCGGCGATCGAGAGCGCGCACGCGATCGCGCAGGCGATGCGTATGGCGCCTGCGATGGATCCGGATCAGATCCTCGTGGTCAATCTGTCCGGACGAGGCGACAAGGACGTCAAACAGATCGCCCGTTTTGAAGGAGAAGCGCTCGTCGACTGATCTTTCGTGGTAAAATGGTCGTGAAGGGAGTCTGGTCGCATGAAAAATCTCGTTGATGAAAAACATTCGATCGTAAACGTATCGAAGTCCGTTTTGAAACACTATGGCTGTTATGGGAAAGAGGATACGATCGAAGCACTCGATTCGCATCTCGACGATCAAAGCGAACACGTCATCTACATGTTGCTAGACGGTCTCGGGATGAACGTTCTTCTTATGCATCTCGATGAAACATCGTTTTTGCGTCGTCATCTTCTCAGAACCGTCACGTCCGTTTTTCCCCCGACGACCGTCGCGGCAACCAATGCGGTTCTGGCGGCGAAACCGCCGATCGAAACCGGTTATCTCGGATGGGTCCAGTATGATCCGCTGGAAGACTTCGATCTTCAGGTATTTTTGAACACCGATTTCTATACGGAGAAGAAAGCTCTCAGGAACTACCGGAAAGAGATGTTGCCCTACGCGAATCTGCTCGAGCAGGTCAGAGAAAAGAATCCGGAGATCGAAACGTTCGAACTCTTTCCCGACTTCATGCCGGGTGGATCGAAGACGTTCGGCGAGCACTTGGACCGACTCGATCACATCATGCGTACCGGTAAGAAAACCTTCAGTTATGCCTATTGGGTCGAACCGGATCTGTCCCAGCATGAAAAAGGCATTGGACATCCGGACATCAAAACGATCATTTCCGATCTCGATCATCAGCTCGCGGCATTCGCGCAAGTCATGCCAAGTCATGCAAGACTCATCGTCATCGCCGATCACGGTCTGATCGATGTCCTGCCCATACCGCTTCATCACGACGATGTGCTGTTTTCCTATTTGCGCAGAAAACCGTCTCTTGAGCCACGTGCCACGAACTTTTTCGTCAAACCCGAGTGTCTGAAGGCTTTCGAAGAACACGTCACCCGACACTACGGCGCTTATTTTGAACTCTATTCGCGCGAACGGTTACTCGATGAGAATATCTTCGGGACCGGCAAGCCGCATCATACGATTTCCGAGACACTCGGTGATTTCGTCGCGATCGCGACGAAAGACCGCATGTTCACGCTCAAGGAAGGCACACCGTTCAAGGCGC
>JAGYNT010000022.1 GCA_018399615.1 Acholeplasmataceae bacterium | reverse complement strand
GGTCGATCACGTCCACCCGGACCAGGCCCACACCGAACGCTATGCGAAAGGCATATGCACGAAAATCATCGAGCACATCCTTGGAGATAGGATGATCTGAAAGGAGAATTGAGGATGACACGTCAATACGCGAAACGAATCGTTACGCTCTTCATCATCGGATTCTGGACCATCCTTTTTTTCCTGCCTTCGACGGTTCACGCGAATGACCGGGTTTTGGAAGATCGAGAGATAGAGACCGATCTGTCGGACGATTTCGATTCACAAAGGGACATCAACAGTTATCGAAACGTTTACCGGGAGTGGCTCGAACAGGACTATGGGACACCTTCCGTTCGACACGTGATCGAAGCCGAATCGTTTATGACAAATTCGCCCGTCGCGGAAACGCTTGGCAGACAGTCGATCGGACTCGATCGGGGGGATTTTCTTGAAATCGACCTTACCGTTGAAGAAACGGGCCTCTACGAGATGTCGATCGACTATCTCGTTCTCGATGAGCGCATCCGCAACCCGCTTCTGGCAAAGGAAATCGCGCATGGTGACGGACCGTTCGAAACCCAATACAACGAGGATGCGGGCATTTTGCTCGATCTCGTCTATGAGAAGGAGTATCTTGAACCGAAACTCGATCGTTACGGGGATGAAATACCGATTCGCGCAGAAAGCGTCGAACAATGGATTTCGAACCATCGTTTCAAAGATCCGGCGGCGCTTATCAAGGAACCGCTCAAGAATCTTCTGGTCGCGGGACAAAACACGATTCGTCTGACTCTGGAGAATACGGTCGAGCTCCATATCGCGAGCGTTACGATTTCCAATTCGGTAAAGCGGATGGATTATGACGAGTATCTGGGTCAATACCTCGAACAGGGTGCGATCAGACCGCAAAACATCCGTATGTCGATCGACTCCGAGGACTATGCGAGAAAGAGTTCGACGAGTATCTCGACGTTTTCGGTCATGGAGCCGCACATGTCCGAATACGCCTTCAACAAGCGTTACATGAACGCCATCGAGATCAAACGTGCGAACCAGTGGATCGAATACGACATCGACGTCGAACAATCCGGTCTCTACCGGATCGCCCTGAAGGCGGAACTCACGAAACAGGGGCTTCCCGTATATCGACGGATCGAGGTCAACGGATCCGTTCCTTTCGAGGAATTCAATCACTTGCAGATCGATTTTCAGCGCGGTTGGAACAACTTCGTCCTAAGCGATGACGACAAGCCCTATGAAGTCTATCTCGAACAAGGCCTCAACACCCTTCGCATCGAGACGTCGCCGGGTCTGAACGTGCACTTCGAGGCGATCGATGGGATTCTCGATGACATCCAGGACTTGTCGATGGAGATCACGAGTCTGACCGGAGGTATTACCGATCGCGATCGGACGTGGGACATCGTTTCCTACATTCCCGATATCGTGGAACGTCTCACGCGCATGAAAGAAGCCGTTTTGAATCAATACGAGCTTCTGACGTCCTATTCCCGTGAAAAGGCCGCACAGTTCAATACGCTCAACGTAGCGGCCCGACAGCTCGACGAGCTGATCGAAAATCCCGATCTGATCGTGGAAAAGGCCTATCTGTTGAACGAGGGGACGTCCTCGACGGCGAATATCCTTTCACGGTCGCTTACCGAACTTATGGATGAACCGATGACACTCGATCGGATCCATGTCTATACCGACGACGACCTGCCGCGAGCGGATTCACCGTGGTATGTCAACCTATGGGAACAGATCAAGATGTTTTTCTACAGTTTTTTCGACCCACGCTATGACCTCGAACTCTCCGATGACCCCGATGTCGTCCGGATCTGGGTCAGTCGGTCCAAATTGCACGTCGAGCTCATGCAACGCATGGCGGACGAACGGTTCACGCCCGACACCGGGATCGAAGTCGAGATGATGGTGTTGCCGAATCAGAATCGGATCGTCCTCGCGAACGCCGCCGGCAAGACCCCCGATCTCGTGATCTCGCAGGGCGGACAGTCGATCTATGACTACGCTTCCCGAAACATGCTCGCCGATCTGAGCGACATGGACGGTTTCCAGGAAATCGCTTCGTCCTTCATGCCCAATTCGTTCGTACCCTATATCTTCGAGGACGGCGTCTACGCCATGCCGGAGACGCAGGATGTCGCGCTGCTGTTCTATCGAACCGATATTCTTTCGAGTCTCGGGCTATCCGTCCCGAATACGCTTGAGGAGGTTTTGGGGATGTTGCCGCTTCTGCAAAGTCTCGGCATGAACTTCTATCACCCGATCAGCGGATCGGCGGCGACCAAATCGATCAATCACATGTCGCCTTTGATCTATCAGCAGGGCGGAGAACTCTATGGAGAGACCGCCACCGATGTCGCCATACGCGACTCCTCGTCGGTAGCGGCGATCAAATACATGATCGACCTCTACAACGTATACAATCTGCCGCTTCAGGTCGGAAGCTTCTATGAGAGTTTCAGGAGTGGTGTGCTGCCGATCGGAATCGGCGATCAGAACATGTACATCCAGCTCAAATACGCCGCACCCGAACTGATCGGACAGTGGGGCGTCGCGCCGATTCCGGGTGTCGAAAACGACGAGGGAATCGTCGAGCGCTGGGACACGGCGCTCGGGACCGCCGGATTCATTTTCGACGACTCCGAAAACAAGGAACGAAGTTGGGAATTTCTGAAATGGTGGTCGAGTGCGGAGATCCAGGCGGAGTTCAGTTATGAACTGATCGCGAACTTCGGTGAACTCTTTTTGAACATGACGGCCAACATCGAAGGTTTCATCGACTCGGCCTGGCCGGAAGATTCCAAGGAAGCGATTCTCGCCCAATGGGAGTGGATCCGGATTCCGCCACGCATGCCGGGTTATTACATCATGGAACGGGAACTGTCGAACGTCTACAACAAGGCCGTCTTCGATCGGACGAACTATCGGAACGCCCTCGATGAAGCGTATTTCAACATAACGCGTGAGATCAACCGAAAACTCGATGAATTCGGCTATGGCCCCACTCGGACCTACCGGATACCCAATAACGAGAATATCGACGAATGGATCGGTGCATGATGGAAAAGACGATGGAAGCGCGTCCTCGGACGCGCATCGCAGAAAGCGTGAAACGACAACTGAACAGGCACAGCGGTTATGTTTTCATCTTGCCTTATTTCATTTTTTTCACGATGCTCATCATTTTGCCGACCGTGATCAATTTCCTGCTTTCCTTCACGTTTTACAACGTCGTGGAAGCTCCGCGCTTCAACGGGATCACGAATTACGTCAATCTCCTCACGGTCGATCCGCTCTTCCTTCGGACCGTCATCCCGAATACGCTCAAATACGCGTTGATCATCGGACCTGGCGGATATGTGCTCGCCTTTCTTCTGGCGTGGATCCTCGTGCAGTTGCCGCACCGGGTCAGAACCGTTCTGGCCGTCATCATCTACGTGCCGTCGATGCTCGGCGGTGTCATGATGACCGTGTTGTGGCGTGTCCTCTTTTCCGGAGACAGTACCGGTTATCTCAATGGACTTCTGCTCGATCTCGGACTGATCGATCAACCGATTCAGTGGTTGCAGGATCCGACCTTGCTGATGAACGTCATGCTCGTCGTGGTCATGTGGTCGAGCATGGGGTTATCGTTTCTGGCCCTTCTCGCCGGTATTCTGAATGTCGATCGGACGATCTATGAGGCGGCCTATATCGATGGATTGAAAAACAGGTTTCAGGAAATCTTCTATATCACAATCCCGTCGATGAAACCGCAGATGCTCTTTTCCGCCGTCATGGCGATCATCGGTGCGTTCAAGTCCGCCGGGATGGCGGCCGCGCTTTCCGGGTCTTCGCCTCCGCCCCAATACGGGGGGTGGCTGATCGTCGACCACATGAACGACTATGCTTTTCAACGTTTTGAAATGGGCTATGCGTCCGCGATGGCGGTCGTTCTGCTCATCATCATCTATTACTTCAATCGCGTGTCCTACAAGCTGTTCAAAGAGGACTAGGAGGTGAAACCATGAGTTTCCGAGGAACCCAGATCAATCCCGATCGATTCCACCCCTCACAGATCAAGTTCTACGTCATTTTGTTGCCGGTTTTGACGGTCATGGTTTTACCGTTGATCTACATTCTCAATCATGCTTTCAAGCCCTATGACGAACTGTTCGCCTTTCCACCGCGTTTTTTCGTGCAAAGGCCGACGCTCAACAACTTTCAGTTGCTTTTCAATATGGTCTCGAATTCGGGTGTTCCTTTTTCCCGCTACCTGTTCAACAGCATCGTGGTCACGGTTCTCGTCCTGATCTTTTCGATTCTGATCAGTACGGCGGCCGCCTACGCCTTCGAAATGCTCGATTTCAAACTGAAGAATCTGCTCTACAAGTTCAACATGATCTCGCTCAGTTTCGTGGCGATCGCGTTCGCCATTCCCAGATACATCATCATCACCGGACTCGGCATCAGTGACAGCATGTTCGCGCACATCATACCGTTTTTGGCGGCTCCGGTCGGTATTTTCCTGATCCGGCAGTATATGAAGAGCGTACCCAAAGAACTCGTCGACGCCGCGAAGATCGATGGCGCGAGCGACTACCAGGTCTTTTGGAGGATCGTCGTGCCACTCGTGAAACCGGCGATGGCCACGATGGGTATCCTGTCGTTTCAAGCCGTGTGGACGTATAGCGAATCCTCGGAACTCTACGTCGACAAGGAATCACTTCGAACACTCCCCTACTTCATCAATACCATTACGGCCGCGACCGGCAATGTCGTAGCTGCTCAGGGGATTCAGGCGGCAGCGTCTCTGATCATGTTTCTGCCGATGCTCATTCTCTTCGTCGTTCTCCAGAGTCGCGTGATCAACACGATGAGTCATTCGGGGATCAAATGATGAAGAAAATCATTGTTTTTCTCCTCCTCGTCGGTGCCATGTGCCTGGTTCTGCCGGTCAACCGGGCATACGCACTGACACGCGTACCCTATGAGACGTATACCGAGGATGCCAAAGGGCGATTGGTCATTACGCAGCACGCCTATGTCCCCGGGGCATCATTCGGTCATGAGTCCTTCCGAAACATTCGCGAGATCCACGTTTTCGATATGAACGTCTACGTGCTCGATCAAGCCGACTACGACAATCGAATCGTCGTTTTCGATGAAAATCACGCCTATGTCCATACGATCGACCTGCCCGATGACATCTATCGTGCCGAAGGCTTCTATCTGACACAGGACAGGCTCTATGTCGCCGACTCGGGTTTGAACAAGGAAGGTTTCCTGTTCGTTTACGCGTTCGATCACGAAACCCGTATCATGGAAGAACTCGAGCGTTTCGGGAAACCGCGCTCACCGCTCTTCGGCGAGGATACGCCGTTCATTCCTTTGAAAGTCGTCGTCGACCAGCGAAACAACCTCTATATCGTCAGTGACGGTGCCTTGAACGGCGTCGTCCAGATGAGCGAGAGCGGACGGTTCTTCGGATTTTTCGGAGCCAACAAGAGCGACGTTCCGACGCTCAGAGCGGCTTTTCAGGTCTTCTTTCCCTCCCGCTCGAGAATGGTCCTGCCGCCTACGCCCACGAACCTCGCCCTCGACCGTGAAGGCTATGTCTACACGGTGACCGAGGGCTTGAGTGAAACCGGACTGAAAAAGTTCAACGTCGCGAGCAGAAACTTTCTGCCCGAAGACTTAAACGTCATCCAGGGAAACATCGCCGTCACGGCCGGAAAGACGCACAATGTCTTTACGCTCAACCGAAACGGGACGATCCGGGAATACGACTTCGAGGGCAATATGCTGTTCTCCTTCGGAGGAACGCTCGTCGGTGATCAAAGACGCGGTCTCTTTCAGGATCCCGTCTCACTTGCCGTCGACGAGAAACATCGCGTTCTCGTCGCGGACAACGTCCTCAATCAGATCCAGGTCATGGAACGGACCGATTTCGCCGAGCGCGTCCACCTCGCGATCGATCGCTTTCTCGAAAGCGATTTCGAACGGGGGATCGAAATATGGAACGACATCCTCTTCTACAACGCCTGGTTCGAACTCGCCTACAAGGGCATCGGCGATGCCCATATGAGCGCAGGCGACTACGCGGAAGCGATGGATGCCTACTACAAGACCGGTGACGTGGAAGGTTATTCCGACGCTTTCTGGGAACTCAGAAACAACGTGATCGACGATTTCATCGGTGCCTTTGTCATCGTCTTCTTCGCGCTTCAGTTCTTTCTCTGGTTCAAATACGCCTACAACAGGAAAGGACACAGGGTGCTTCCGGAAAGCGTGCACGACCGGTACGGGGAAATGAAAAAGAAGGCGTGGTTCAAAAAGGCGTTCAAACCTTTCAAGATCATCACGCACCCGCTCGATACGTTTCACGACATCAAGCGTCGAAACGACACGAGCATGACGGTCGCCACGTTCATCTATCTCATGGTGGCCGGAGCGTACCTGATTTCCGTGCTCGTGTCGAATTACATTTTCGTCGGTGCGGTCGAAGACCGGAATATCTTTTTGGATCTGTTGTTGCTGTATGGAGGACTTTCGGTCTTCGTCGTCATGAACTTCCTCGTCTGTTCGATTCGCGAAGGAAGCGGGTTTTTCAAAGAAATCTATATCGGAACGGCTTACGTCATTCTGCCCGTGATTCTCGTGGTCACGGTCATGTCCGTCGTTTCGCTCGGACTGACGTTGAACGAAGCCTTCATCTACGACTACATCCATAGCGTCACCTACGTCTGGTCCGGCGTGTTGCTCTATTTCATGGTCAAGGACATCTACGACTATGAGGTCGGTGAGACGTTCATGAACCTCGGGATCACGTTGTTTTCCATGCTTGTCGTCATCTTCGTGGGCTTCGTCGGCTACGTCGTCGTCAATCAGAGTCTGACCTTTTTCGGTGAAATCATAAGGGAGGCGATCTATCGTGTCCAAGGCTTCTAGAAGGCTTGTTCTGGCCGTACTTCTCATCGTCTTCACAGTTTTTCTGACCGTGAACACCATCATGGGAGAACCCCACGGTATCCACATGGTCTCGTCTTTCGACGGTTCGACGATCCCTGATCGTCTTTATGCCGAAGGCATCGACGACCGCGATTACGCCATCGATATGGCGGATCATCCACAATATGAAGCTGTTGCCGACAATGCGTCTTTTGTCCTCTATCTCGATGAGACAACCGGCCATATCGCGCTCTATGTCAAGGATAGCGGCTATGCCTGGTTCTCGCTCGATCCGGATTATGACGGGTTCGACGCGGTCGATGGGCGCGAGCACTCGATCCAGATTCAGAACAGGATTCGTTCGAGCATCATGTATCGCACGACCCAGACGTCCTACATCACCGATGAGCGACATATCCTCAATGTCGAACACAGAATCGAATATACGTTTTTCGATTCCGGATTCGAGATGCGCGTCGATCTGGTTCAGGCCGAGATCGCCTTCGATGTCATCGTTCGTTTGACGGATCAAGGCCTGGACCTGGACATACCCTTCGATCGGGTCAGCGAAAATGAGGTTCGCTTGCAGAGCATCCGCGTTTTTCCCGGATTCGGAGCGACCACCGGTTTGGACATGTCGGGATATCTCTTCATTCCCGATGGCAGCGGGGCTTTGATCCGTTATGACACGCGGAGCGTGGGAACCGCCTACGTATCCTCGATCTATGGGGATGATCTCGGGTATCAGACATCGTTTGGCGATATCTACGCCGATGCGAATGTCGTCCCCGTACCGACCGTCAGACACCCGGTTCTCGGTATCGTTCACGGCATCAACCACAACGCCATGATCGCCGTCATCAATGAGGGTGCGCACGCCGCCGATATTCGCGCCGACATCAGAAACAACGTCACGAAGTATTTCACCAATTCCTTCGCTTTCAATTATCGCGAGCTCTATCTCAGACCGATCAACAACGAGGGCGTCGGTCTGATCATCTCATCACCCGAGATGGATCCGCTCGATGTCTCCGTTTCATACATCGTTCAAACCGGAAAGGATGCGGACTACGCCGGTATGGCGAAAGCGTATCGCGACCATCTCGATTTTTCCCGAAAACAATCGGGGGAAACGGCGATTCCGTTGCACGCCTCGATCATCGCGATGGATGTCTATCAGGGTCTCTTCAGAAAACGAAACGTCGTCATGACCGACTATGAAGCGACCGAACGGATGCTCAAGGATCTATCCACGAGAGTCGACGGACGCATCGACGTCGGTTATCAGGTCAAAGAGGCGAAAGGCGACTATGTCGTCGATCGGATCCGAACGCTCGGGTCCGAGAAGGCGTATGACGCGCTTCGCAAGACCATCTTGGATCTGGATGTCGATTTCCATCCGCACACGGAGTATACGCGCGTTATGAGCTCGGACCGGCAGGTCGCCAAGCGCATGGGCGGAATCATCATGGAATTGTCCGTGACCAGTTCGGTCTTTCCCAATCACTACGCCCTCGACAACTCGGCCTGGGCGGACCGTCATGAGAAGGCTCTTCGAATCATGGACGATCATTTCGGTCTTTCCATGTCCGTCACGGGCCTGGAGGCCTATTCCCACGTCAATCGCAAGGGTGATCCGGTCACCCGGGCCGAGATGATCGACCTGTTGACGTCCTACATCGAAGAACTCGGTGAAAAGGGAAGCGTCATGCTGTCCAACCCCAACATCTACGTCTATCCCCATGTCGACAAACTGATCGACTATCCCTTCACGACTTCCGGATTCAATTTCGTCACCGATACGGTTCCTTTCTTTCAGATCGCCTTCAGCAAGAGTCACGACCTCTATTCCGAACCGCTCAACTTTTTTGCCGATCGTGATCTCGCCGTGTTGCGCATGATCGAATACAACACCTATCCGACCTACGTCTTGACCGAAAAGGATGCCTATCTTCTCAAAAACAGCGACAACATCCATACGTTCACGTCCGAATACGATCTTTGGAAGGATGCGATCGAAGCGGAATACGCCATCATCAACGACGCTTTGAGAAGCGTAAGAGACCGCGCGATCCGCGACCACCGGATCATCGTCGATGGCGTGGTTCGCGTCGATTACGACAACGATGTGCGCATCTATGTCAATTACTCGCAAGACGATTGTGACGTCGACGGCGTCACGGTCGAAGCCACGGACTACCTCGTCGTGGAGGTGTCCTCATGAAACGGAAGTACGCGAAATCAAAACTGACGCGTCTCGACAGCTATTTCGGATACGGTTTCATCTCCCCCTGGATCATCGGATTTGTCGTTCTCGGGCTCTACCCGTTTCTCTATTCGTTTTACTTGAGTCTGCACATGTCCCGCTTCACGGGACGCGGGCTCGTCCTCTCCTGGAGCGGCTTTGACAACTACAGGACGTTGCTCTTCGATTCCGACAACACCGATTATATCAATGCGCTTCTCAGTTTCGTGCTCGAATCGCTCTTTGTCATTCCGCTCGTCGTCATCATGGCTTTTCTGCTCGCGCTTCTGATCAATCAGAAGTTGCGGGGACGCCTTTTCTTTCGCGTCATCTATTTCTTTCCGGTCATCATTTCGAGTGGGGAGATCTACCGTCAGATCCGCAGCGAAGGAGCGACCGAAATCATTTCGATCGACATGCTCAACACGATTTTTCTCGGCCTCGCACCGGAATGGATTCTGACTTCCGTGCTCTATGCCTTCAGTCAACTCATCACGATTCTCTGGTATTCGGGGGTACCGATGCTCATCTTCCTGGCCGGTTTGCAGAAGCGCGACATGTCGCTCTATGAGGCGGCGAAGATCGACGGTGCTTCGGGCTGGGACAGTTTCTGGAAGATCACCGTTCCTTTGATCATGCCACTGTTCACGCTCAATATCGTCTACATCACGATCTATCTCGGGACCGTGGAACACAATCATATCGTCGAGATGATCGACAACCAGATCGGTATGGAAGGCTATGGGTACGCTTCGGCCATGGCTTGGCTCTACGGGCTCGTATTACTCGTGATGATCGTATTTTTCGCCTCATTGTTTCGAAGCAGACACAAACTCAGGTAAGGAGGGGACGTACGGATATGAAAACAGGAACCACACCATTCAACAAAGCGAAAATCAAACGGCTCTTCATCGGCAAGCAGGATACGAGCGGACTCGTGACCAGGATTCTGCTCTATGTCGTCATGATCGGAATCGCCTATGTCTTTCTCTATCCGATCATCTACATGTTCTCGATCAGCCTGATGCGGATCGAAGATATCGTCAATCCGATGGTCAAGTGGCTGCCGACGCAAGTCCACCTGCAGAACTACGACATCGTCTTGAAGAACTTCGACCTTCGAAGCACGCTTTTCGACAGCATCCTCATCGCCGGGTCGTCGACCATCGCCATCGTGTTGTCTTCGGCGCTGATCGGGTTCGGACTCGCGCGTTACGATTTCCCCTTCAAACGCTTTGTCTTCATCGCGATCATCGTCATGTTCGCGCTGCCTCCGCAGATCCTGAGCATCCCCCGTTACGTGCTCTATAACGATATCGGACTGATCGGAAGCATCTTCTCGTTTTTGATTCCCGCCTTTCTCGGTCAAGGATTGAACCAGGCGATCTTCATACTTATTTTCTATCAGTTTTTCCGTACGATTCCCAAGGCTCTGACCGAAGCCGCACAAATCGAAGGAGCCGGACATCTGACCGTCTTCTTCAAGATCTATGTTCCCCTCGGAGGACCCGCATTCCTGACTTCGACACTATACGGTTTCATATGGTATTGGAATGCCGGCAGTCTGACGACGACATATATGGGAAGAAACTACACGACGGTCATGATGCGACTCAACCAATTCAAATCGATTCTCGAAGAGGTCTACTCGGTTGATCGCGTCAGTGGATTCTCACCGTTGACGGAGGGGGTGTTGTATGCCGGAAACATCGTCGCGCTTCTGCCGCTTCTTCTCATGTATGTCATCTTGCAGAAGTGGTTCGTCGAAAGCGTCGATCGGTCCGGAATCACCGGAGAATAAACATGCAAGAAAGGAAGAAAAGAGACATGAGCATAAAACGTTTGCTGCTGTTCGTCGTTTTGACGGGTTCGATATCCGTTCTGATGGCGTGCGGATCGCGTAGCGAAGACCATTGTGACGTCCAGTCGCTCGAGGGCGGGTACGAACTCGTCTTCTGTGATGATTTCACCGCGGACGATTTGGATGAAAACACGTGGACCGGAGCCAATCAGGTAAGACATGGAAGTTCGGATGTGTTCTATTCGAAGCGAAGCGAAAACGTCCGGATCAAGGACGGCAAGCTCGTCTTGACGGCCTTGCCGACACCGATCGGCGAAGGGGCGAATTTCGGCTACATGCCGTATACGTCGGCCAGACTCGAAACGAAAGGCAAGTTCGACTTCACGTACGGACACATCATCGTTTCGGCGAAAACGGCCCCCGGGCTCGGAACGTGGCCGGCGATCTGGATGCTTCCGACGGATAACCATTACGGGACGTGGCCGGGTAGCGGTGAAATCGACATCATGGAGTATTACGGCAAGCGCCCTGATCTCGTTTCAACGGCCTATCATACGTCCAAATACAACCACATGAACACGAGTATCGGAACCATCGCCCGAACCACGCCTGTCCCGGATGCTGCGAGCACGTTCAACACCTACGAACTGATCTGGACGGCCGAATCGCTGACTTGGAAAATCAATGGTGATGAAGTGCAGACCTATCGTTTCCGAAACAGGCTCGAGACGAACAATGCGTCCTATGATGAAGCCTGGCCCTTCGACCGCGATTTCCACCTGATCATCAATCTGGGTATGGGTGATGCGGGAGGTTCGGGTGCCGGTGAGATCGATCCCGACGCACTTCCGACCACCTTTGAAATCGATTACGTCAAGGTCTATCAGATCGATCATGAGACACATGATCAGGAACCGCCTTCGGCTCCCTTGAACATCGAGCGCTCGGTCCTCAACACCGACTACGTGCTCTGGGAACGGAGTGAAGACGATATGGGCATCGCCCACTATGAAATCCGACTCGACGATACGTTCGTGACGACCGTTCCGGTCAACAGCTATCGTTTCAATCACGTCGATCTGAGTGCGTATGCCCTGCTTCAGATCCGCGCGGTCGATTTCACGGGCAAGACGTCGGCGTGGAGCACGTACGATCTGAGCGAATCGATTTGAACCGATGATCGGACGAACCGCAGTATGAACGTATATATAGACGTTAATAAAAAAGGAGGAAATATAGTATGAAAAAGAGTTTTGTCTTGGTAGTATTGGCACTATTCACATTTCTTTTGGTATCATGTGATTCGACCACGACACCCGATGAAGAAGTCGTTCTGGAATACGATGCGACTTGGGTCGAGGAAGAAATCGAACTCACATATGCAGCTTGGGGTTATCCGACGCTTGAAGCCGAAGTCTTGGACGCGTTCATGGACAAATATCCGAACGTTACGGTCACGAGAGATGCGGAACTCAATGATTCGAACGGTTGGGAAACCAATCTGATCGAACGGGCGGCCGCGGGTACGCTTCCCGATGTTTACACGGGCCGCCAGATCGACCACGTCTATCTGAACGACCTCGCGCTCGATCTTCGTGCCTTCGTTGATCGGGATCCCGAAATCGACGATGTCAACCCGAACGCCATGGAACTCGTCACGATCGGCGAAAAAGTCTACGGACTTCCCTCATTCGGTATTCCGAAGTCGATCCTCGTCAACAAGAACCTTCTTCAGGAATTCAATCTCGATATTCCGGAATACACGTGGACCGTCGAAGACTTCGAATACATCGTCGACAACGTCTTCAGTCTGACTCCGGGCGATTGCGCGTTCGCGGCACGCAACTACATGGATCTGCTTCCGAGCTATGCGGCGATCAAGAACGACGGCGACATGGGATGGTACACCTTCGACGGTGATCAGTTCAACTTCACGCACCCCGATCATCTCGACATCATGGAACGCGAAAAGGAACGCAGCGACAGACTCCTCTTGTTCCTTGACGAAGAACAGACGAATACGACGTGCGGCGTCACGGACGGACACAGCTGGGGACGCAACGGAAGACAGGCGCTCAACGACCTCTATCTGTGGGATTATGGTTGGTGGTCACGCCAGTACGCCGAAAATGTCGGTGACGGGAACTCCGAAATATTCTTCGAACACTTCGACGTCTATCCGTTCCCGACCGTGGAAGGCAAGGATCCGACGACACCGCTCGAAGTCAATTTCATCAACATTTCGCCACTCATCACGGACGCCAAGAAAGCTTCGGCTGCCTATGAGCTCGCCAAGTGGATGGGATTCGGCAAGGACGGCATGCTCGAACGTTATCAGATCATATCCGATTGGGAAAGCTATGATTCGGAAAGCGAATTCTTCGGATTCTGGCGTATGCCGATTTCAAGAAATCAGGAGATCTGGGACGTCCTTCCCTATGCGGATTATGACCTTCCGGGTCTGACTTCGGAAACATTCATTTCCGCCGTTTTCAACGGACTGATCAACTCCAACAGACGCGTTCCGGGACAGGGAGACGGTATAAACACCGGTTATTTCCCCTATGTGAGCGCATATCGTGCGGGTGATTTCAGCGGATCCTTGCTTGACTTGATGCGTGAATCGGAAAGTGTCGCCAATGAGATCGTAGCGGACGCGAAAGCACGCGTCGGCTGGGAAGATTAAAAGGAGGTTTTATTGATGAAAAAGGTCATTTTGTTAGTCGTATTTGTTCTCGTGGGCGGCATGCTTCAGGCATGTGAACTCGAGGATCTGCAAAACAGCGACGGATCGCTGCCACCCATGGCGGAATACGTCGAGCGTGAATCCGATCCGGATATGATCGCGACGATTCCCCCGGGCGGTCTGGTCTATGAAAAAGATTTCACCGTCGAAGAACCGATCGAAGAGTTCGTTCCCGATGTTACCGATTCGTGGAACAGTTTCCAGGTCGACGGTGTCGGTGAGATCACGTCGAGCGGTTTGTCCGAAGAAGAACGGGGTGCCGTCGTTCGTCAGGATGAGGAAGGACTCCATTTCCATGTCACGAACATCGGTGACTGGTCTTCCAATGGCGTATTCTACCTGTTCCAATATATTCCCGGCGGTCTTGAAGTGACTTCAGGCGCTTTCTATTCGATCTATATCGAAGCGAAATGGGAAGGTGCCGGCGAAGACGGTCGTCTCCTGCGCGTGAAATACGCCGGTCGCGACGCCTCGAATCAGAATGCCGCACTCTATGGAACGGAATTCGAAGAAAAACTCCATACGGAAGTCTTCCTGCCCGGACCCGTCGGTGAACCCGCCGTTCTCCCCAACACGGAAACGCTTGAACTCAGAGTCGGATATACCGGCGGTACCAACGACAGCTGGTGGACCGATGATCTCGGACAACCGCAGGAAAAGAAATCCACCGTCGACCAGACACTCGTTCTGAGAAGCGTCAAGGTTTACCGTGGCGCGACGAATTCGATGCACACGACGACACCCGAGGATTCCGTCAGAGCTTACGGTATCGGTGGATACAACGACATCTTCAGCAACGGATTGATGGAAATGTTCGCTCCGGAACCCGGTGAAGGTTCACAAATGCCGGCAATCGTCTTTACCGGAGTGCAACTCGTCAACGGACAGAGCTATGACGTCTCTTTCACGCATGAAGCGGGCAGAAGGCGTTCGATCGAAGTCTTCATCGGTCAATACGATGAATACGGAAGACTCTTGCCGCTGAAGGACAGTCCGGAAAGGCTGACTTTGGAAACATATTCTTCAACCGTGACCGAGTCATGGACCTTTACATGGGAAGGCGCGTCGATCCATGACGCCCTGCTCGTAATCAGCTATGGGCACGTCGGGCCTTATGTGACGGGAACGACCGTCATGGTCAGTGATGTCTCGGTAGCCGGATAGTTTGTAATCAAAAACGTTTTTCCCACACAAAAAAGCGCATCGACGATTGACGTCGGTGCGCTTTTCAAATGGATGATGCTCAGGATTGATAATAGTCGAGGTATGATCCGATCTGGTCTTTCATCTCGTGAAACATCGTTTCGACTTCCTCGAAGGAGAGATGCCCGCACAGCGGATCTTGAGCGAGTGCCTGGATCGCGTACGTGAAATCCTTGTTTCTATAGCTCTCCATCACGAGGTTGTGGTTGTCCATGTGTCTTCTGACCATGCTTTCGACCGCGGGAGGCAGTTTGCCGGAATGGATCGGTTCGACCGAGTCATAGCGGAACAGAGCGTTGCTTTCGACGACCTGACCGAGGGGGAGCCCATCGATCTGTCCTTTGTTGATCATGTTGACGTTGGTGACGAGTTTTTCGTAACCGTAGAGCGCTTTGATCTGTCTCAAACCCTCTTCACCGCTCTTGTTGAGATGGATGTCCTGCTCGCCGGCGACGATCGCCTTCGTTTTCTTGATCGCCCGATCGAGATTGTCGATACGCCACTGGACCGGGGTCAGGTTGAACTTGTAACGGTCGCGCGTCTCCTCGTCCTTCAAGTAGTAGGAAACCGGCATGAATTCGGCCAAGTGTCTGTCACCGGCCGCAGCCATGCAGTTGTAGCGTCGGTAGAGATCGTATTTGATTTTTCCGTCGCTTCCGAAGGGTGCGATCCGCTTGAACCGTCCGGGTTCTTTTTCGTAGTCCGGATCACCGACTTTTTTGACGTGCTCGTCATATAGAGGGGCGATATCTTCACCGAAACAGCGCATTTTTGTAATCCAGGTGAAGTGATTGATTCCGGCGACGGTGATGTCGACGTCTTCGCGCTTGGCGAGTTCTTCGCCCTTGTGGGCGTTGTAGATCTTGGCGAGATCGTGCTGGGATCCGAAGACTTCATGGCAGTTACCGAAGGTCTTGATTTCGGGGAAACCCTCATAGAGAGCTTGCAGACACAAGGTCATCGGGTTGGTGAAATTGATGACCCATGCATCGGGGCATTGTCTTTTGATCGCTTTGGCGAAATCGACGAAAATGGGGATGGAGATCAGACCGCGCATGACGCCGGCCGGCCCGGTTGTATCGGCAACCGATTGGTAAATGCCGTATTTTTCTGGGTGGTGTCCGTAGACGACCATTTCCTTGAATGTCGCCGGCATGATCGAGATCAGAACGATGTCGGCATCTTTCAAAGCGACATCGAGTGTTTCAGCGTAGTGATACGTCCAATTTCCGACGGCGTTTTCGTGTTCCTGATAGAGCGTACCGATCTTCTGGTTGTCTTTGGCTGCCTGGTGATCGATGTCGTAGAGCCAGACTTCTCCCTCGAGCTTCGTTTCGAGCGCGAAGTCCGCCATGATTCCTCTCGCC